>NZ_JAKKRN010000003.1:0-262642 GCF_025654245.1 Shewanella sp. SM29 | reverse complement strand
GGTGTGCCACCCTGGCGTTCTAGTTTTAACTGTCTCACCCATTTATCCATAGTGGATTTACCTACGTTCATCGCCTTTGCAGCTTCGATGATGCTATGGTTTTTATCGAGGACTAATTGGGCAGCTTCAAGTTTGAATTCAGCACTAAATGTTTTTCTGGTTGTCGATCTCATGTGTTCACCTAAAGTCATCTACGAGGTAATAATATCACCTCTATTTAGGTGGCCAAAATTAGTGTGCCACTACATACGGGTAAAGCCCGTAGGGTATGCTTGCTTAAGTGCCTCCTTATAAGGCTGTAACGCCGCGCCTTTTAGACCTAACGATTCCGCTAATAACTTCCACGCTTTAATATCAGACAATGGCGGCTCATTAATATTTTGCATATCAACAAGTAAAGGCTGGCCTTTACGCTGCATAAAACTGGGTGGGGTTTGTTGCTTGATATCGGCCATGGCATCAATCGCACCATTAAAGGCCACTTGACGGACTCGACCTTTGCGGCTCTTTTTAATCTCAAGAGGATCACTCGTTCCCCAAGCCGTTTTATCCATCTCTTTTTTGCGGCGTTGCGGCAGGGTGTCTGCTATAGCGCGGTAATTCTCACCATAAATCGGCGCGTTGATATTGAAGCCAGCATCGTCTTTTTCCATAGGTTCAACGATATAGCTATGGACTTCACCATGCTCATCTACTCGCTCGACATCTATCGCAGGACAGCGATATAGATTCACACTCACATAGACTTTTTCACCAGCATGTACGCCTAAGTGTTCCAGAGAATAGGTCATTGAGTTATGTGCCTTACTAGGAACAAAGGTAATACTCAGATCATTCGCCTTAACAGTGCGCTCAACTCTATCTGTCTGCACAAAGCTACGCATGACATCGGCATCCGGCGCTAGTCGCAGCTGCTCAGGACGAATAGTCTGGTACAAGCCATAACGAGCTTGACCATGCCTTGTATGCTTAAACTCACTTTGAAAACCAATCGACCAGAGTGTTGCCATAGCATTGAGTTCTTCAATGCTATTAACGGCTTGGAATGCTAAGCGTGACTCAAACTTCTTTTCGATCACGTTATGCATACTCTCAACCTGACCTTTAGCCCAAGGTTTACCGGGCGTATGAACAAGGTGGTTGACACTGAGTTTATCCAATAAGCGTCTTGTCATCGCGGCCATGTTGGCTGAACCCGCATCCCAAATGAGGATAAAGGGCACCCCGTGCATTAGTTCACTACTTGAACGCTTGCTAAAAGCTTCAATTAAAAATTGTGTAATGGCCTCCACGCTTTCACCAGGCGACAAAATATAGCTTAAGTGAAATGCGCCGCTGTAGTGGTCGGTGACAAGGTAGCGCAGCACTCGGTCATTCTTCACTCGCTCTAAGTTCGCGGGTTTGTTTTTATAGAATTCTGACTCCTCCATGACCTGTAACCCCTCTTGGTTTTTGAGGTAATACAGCACACAGATTGATACATCGAATTGCCACACATGATTTGGATGAAGGCTGCGCATACTGCGTGTAATAGGGTTAGCATTAAGCTGCTTGGGATGAACATTGAACTCGTCCATCTTCCTGAGCATTGTCGATACAGAGCACTTGGCGGAAAGATGACCATTGGCATAGGCAATATCAATGGCATCCTCAACAGACATCAGTGATTTACTGTTTTGGCGCTGCGATTGGCGGATCAGATTAGATACCCAAGTAGCTTCTTCTAATGTCACCCTTGATTGACCGCAATCTGAACGTTTTTTACGCTCTGAAGACCAGCCAACTTGCGATAACTTTTCATAGATAGAGCTACGAGTTAATCCAAGGAAATTGCACGCGCGGTTAACAATCGCGCCTTGCTGACCATGCCCCGCTGAATCCAACTCTTGGGCAATACCATCCAAGTATTTAATCTGCTCAATGGGTAATGTGGACATCATAGAGCTGATCCTTGCTGATATAACATCAACTCGTTATTGAGGGCTGTGATAATGGTTTGATCAAGGCCAACTCGGGCACTACCTTCCATCATTCGTGAGATGATATCGTTCATACTGCCGTGGTATTCATCATCAAGATCACAAGGATGTTCAGTGTTCTGAATTGCGGCAACTGCATCTTCAAACGCTGCCAGCCCTTTGAATATTTCGTATTTCGCATTAATGATGGCTTGGCTTAACGCTTTATTTCGCTCGGCTTCCAATTGCTTAATTTGGGCGGGAGTTCCTTTGCCTTTGGCTATCTCTAAGGCTTTTTCAAGCTCATGGATTTGTTTGCCTTTCTTCTCTAAAAGCTGATCGGAAGCTTTAGAGGATAGTACTAGATGCTCAAGTTTTTCATTGAGCTTACTGGACTCGACGCGGTGTTTTGCGGCCATTTCTTCGATAATGTCGAGTGCTTCTTCTTTGCTATCGACAGTCAGTTGATCGCCATCAACTATGGCTTTTAGCTCGCTTTCAGGTAATTGTCGCAAGCGGCGTAAGTCGCGAATACCCATACCGATAGATTGAAGTGACTCTAACGCTTTGATCCCGAATATTTCTGAGTTTTTGATTTGCTCATCAACCATCTGACGAGACATCCCCATAAACTCGCAGAAATCATCCCAAGTTCCAGTAAAAACCGCGCCATGTTTGCTCTTTTTTCCTTTTAGATTTTTATATGACTTTGTTTTCTTGATGTTTTTCAAATTTTCAAGACTTATAACATTAGAAAAATCAGCTAATGCTTTTGCCATTTTAGCTTGACCTGCAAGTACGCAAAGCTCCATTAGTTCCTCAGTAGAAGAGCTATTACCAGACACTAAGCCTTCAATAGTGGCTTCAACTGTCTGTGTTATTTCTACTTGCGCTTCTCCAAGACGTTGCATTTCCAAACCATGCATAATTTCAGATGGACTTGGGTTTAACTTGGGTTTGTTCATAGTTCTTCTCCAGCAACAGATTGATATTTTTCTTTTATTTGATGGATCATTTGTAGCCTTTGGTTTTGGTACTGATGCGCCAAGGCCAAGAGTTTTTCTGACATACACCAGCGCTCACTTCGTCCATTAGCATCAACGGACTTTAACCAGCCCAAACGCTCCCATGTGCACAGCAAGCGGTAAGTTGTTGTTCTGGCATAGCCGGATTGGTGTTGCAGTTCATCAAGCGTTTTACCTGTAAGCGAAGCACTAGCGACTAGCTGAAACACCCTAACGGCTTTAATAGTGACGTTCTTACTTTGTTTAATTTCAATCGCATCCATTGCAGTTACTCCATCTATAACCATCTGATCATTCAGGGGGGTACCGCCTAATGCTTTACGACGGAAATTAAACGCGAGCCTTAATACCGCTGGTGAGACTTGCCAGCACACAGAACGGTCATCAAGTTCTACTTGCTCAAGCCAATTCATCGCTGTAAAACTCGTTAATGCGCGATGCACCGTTGTTCGTGGCTGGCCTGACTGTTTTTGCAATTGCTTAAGTGTGCAGCCTTGATCCCCTCGTTCCGCTACTAGCTGAAAAATAGCCTCAGCTTTTACTAGTGTGTTGGTATTTTTGGCCTTAAAAGGTTCATAACTCATACCGTTTTCCTCAGCGCCATAAAGTAGCGGCTCAATCCTGCTCTGCTTGGCGTTCTCGCAGCTCCAAACTTGGCTTTAACTCTTGCCAAAATCTCTGTTTGCTTCATATAAGGCAGAGAAAAGACAAAGGCTTCGACTTCAGGATCTAGGCTGATTTTTGTCTGCCTACCTCTGCGATAAGTGTTTGCAGGTTGGTTTAGCCCTTGAAGTGATGATTTATCGAAATTAAGGAGCATCGCCGCATCAAGGATTGCCATTGCTTCTTGTTCCTCTAGGTCTTGCAGCAACTTAGCAATAGCGATTGTTAGATATTGGTTATTCATCAAAACCTCCATCTAGCTCTAGTTGGGGTTGACTGTGTTGCCCCACGTTCTGGTGATGCCAAGCAACGCCTTCAAGTAGCTGCGTGAGTGATGACAGTGTTTCAGTTTGGTTTGCACTGCCTTCATAAAACGCCAAAATAAGACTAATACTCTCCGAAAATGTTGCTTGTAGCTGATTCACATCCACAGCCTTGACCTTGCGGCCAGTGGGAATATCAATCAGAAGTTTATGGGCAGCATGGCCTAAGTAGCGCGTGACAAAATCTGCACCACAGGTCTGTTCTAAAGGACGGATCATCAGGGCGGGTAATCGGCCTGACTCCATCCATTTATAGATCACCCACTTATTAGCGAGACCCATACCATCTGCTACACGATCAACGCTGAAGTTATGCTTTTGCCTAGCAACTTCGAGGCATAACTCAATTGCGTGAGGGATAGAGACGGCATTACGTTTCAGCAAACTGGTTCTAGACATTGGAATATCCTTTAAACAGGCATTAAACAGTGGTTCCAAAAACATCCAAGGATTGCTCCTTTTCAGTGTTGCTTGAGCTGTTATGCTCATATTCAACCTCATGCCACGTTGGAGATTGCAGCAATGCCAGACTCATGGATCAGTTCAGCCCGTAACGCTTGCCCCTTTGGGCCATCCCATGTGCCCATAAGGCAATGGATAGCATTTTGTGGCTTGATACCGTTGTTGCGGCACCATTTGGTTAGAGAAGAGCCCTGACCAATAAAACCTGCTCGCACTTGGTTGTATAAGTCACGGCTGGGGGTATGGTTATTGACGTTCATAGTTAAACTCCTCAATATGTATATACAATTAACAAAAAGAATACTCATTACTCAAATGTAGTATTCATATGTAGTATCGGATTGTCAATATGAGTATTGAATTAAAGCTCGTGGATGTTCTATCGCGAATTGCTAAACTAAGTGGTGTTTACACGGACGCTGATGTAGCAGAAGTTCTTGGTGTTAGTCCCCAAACTTTATCTACTTGGAAAAGAAGAGGAACTATTCCTTATGAAAGGATTTGTAGTTTTGCCACTTCAAAAGATGTTTCTTTAGATTATTTATTACTTGGCATGAGTGGTCGTAGCTATTTAGGTGGACTAGACCCTATGTTGTTAGAAGGAATAGGAATGGAGTTTGAAGCAGTTGCTCCTGAATTATTAACTATCCATAACGTAGGATTGATATACAACAGAGTTATTAAACTATTGGAGCCTAACGATAATTGGACAAGAGCTGTTAGAGAGGAAGTAGCTTACTTCGCTCAAATATCTCATGCACAATCAAGGACAGAAATAGGCAAATTACCTCCTATTTATGAAGAAGAAAGCAGAGTATTTAAGAAGGAAGGTATCGACGCTAATGAAGTCTTTGGGGTGTCAAAAAATGATGATACAACATCTGTCACACAGTACATTTCGGGAAACAAAAATGAGGTTGCTGGTCGCGATATAGTGAAGAAAACGAAGTAATTTCATGGCAGATGATTATGGGGTTGTTTAATGGAACAGCAACCAAACTATCAGGTTAATCAGCAAATCAAAGGGCAAAATCATCAAATTGCAGGCCGAGACTTCATCAAGCAAGTTGACATACATATTCAGGGGAAAGAATCGATTTTTGATCCTAGCAATCCAAATGCGATAGATTGCCCTTTTTGTGGTGCAAAAGCCCTAGCGACATCGGTCTTGTGTAGAGAGTGCTACGGCCCTGTGAAGGATTATTTTGATGAACAGCTTGAAGAGCAGAGACAAGCTGAACTTAAGAGAGTGCACGAGAAAGCTGAAATTATCTTTGCTTGCTCGATCTCATTCGTAGGGTTTGTTTTTGCGGTTATTGCTTTCTTGAGATTTGATGGACTCATGGCATTAGTTGGTGTCGGTTTAGCGATGGCATTGTGCCTTACCGGAATGCTTAAACTGCTACTTAACTATGTAATCAGAAAGCTTGTGGACAGGTTTACGAGGTAGGTTCATGGAACAGCAAATCGAAGGGCAAAATCACCAAATTGCAGGCCGTGATGTAGTCAACAATTGGACTATCGAGCCGAATCAACCAAAGTCGTTGTCCTTATGTTCTATTGATGAGTTAAGGGCTCAAAGGGACTTTAGTAAAGAAATCATCAAGGATGCTGAAGCAAAGATTTGGGGAAGTCTGCCTTCCAAAATCCTGATGATTACCTTGCCCATGTTTTTTCTCTGTTGGTATCTCGGCAATGTTGGCCAATGGTTGTTTTACGCCTTCATTATTGGAGTTGTTTGCCCTGGTCTTGCTCAACTAAAGTTCATCAATAGAGAGCAGCCAGTAATAGAGATAGAAAAACAACGCTTGAATAACATTTACTACATCCTTCGCAGCTATAAAATTGACGAGAGATAACCTGTTTATTTTGGTTAAATCATCCCAAAATTGTCCGTTTAATTTTTTCTGATCCCGTCAAATTTTACCTATTTATCGTGCAATGAGCTTTTAATTATCGTGGATTAGATCATCGAGTGCGCGAAAAGCTAATCGCTAGATAAAAAGACAGCCAATGGATATAAAAACGCCGCAATGAATCGCGGCGTTTTTATTGATGCTGCATTTAGCTGCACTGTATTTAAATGCATGTATTTAAATGCATGTATTTACACATGCAGCTAAATAACAAATAGCGTTAGACTTCAATGCCTTTGCTGGCAAGGAACTCATCGTAAGTGCCTCTGAAATCATTCACGCCTGAGTGAGTGACTTCAAGGATACGGTTTGCCAGAGACGATACGAATGCACGGTCATGACTCACGAAAATCAAGGTCCCTTCGTACATTTCCAGCGCGTTGTTTAATGATTCAATCGATTCCATATCCATGTGGTTGGTCGGTTCGTCGAGCACTAAAATGTTGGCTTTTTGCATGATGAGCTTGCCGAATAACATACGACCTTTCTCACCACCAGACAGCACTTTGACTGACTTTTTAATGTCGTCAGAGCCAAACAACATACGGCCTAAGATGCCACGTACCGATTGGTCGTCATCTTCTGGCTTGCGCCATTGGCTCATCCACTCGAACAGCGTCATTTCGTTAGCGAAATCAGACTCATGGTCCTGTGCATAGTAACCAATGTTAGCGTTTTCAGACCATTGGATAGTACCTGCATCCTGCGGAATATCGTGGATAAGGGTACGTAACAGGGTTGTTTTACCGACGCCGTTTTCACCCAATACCGCAATGCGCTCGCCCACTTCAACAATTAAGTTTAAGTCTTTGAATAACGGAGTGTCGTAGCCTTTAGTTAGGTTTTCAATCACTAAGGCATTACGGAACAATTTCTTTTCTTGCTCGAAACGAATGAAGGGGTTCACACGGCTAGAGGCTTTTACTTCATCTAACTTAATCTTGTCGATTTGACGAGCACGTGATGTAGCTTGTTTCGCCTTAGAAGCGTTAGCCGAGAAGCGTGCTACGAAGGTTTGCAGTTCAGATATCTGGGCTTTTTTCTTCGCATTATCAGACAATAAACGCTCGCGAGCTTGAGTCGCTGCTTGCATGTATTCGTCGTAGTTACCTGGGTAAACGCGCAGTTCGCCGTAGTCTAAGTCAGCCATGTGCGTACAGACAGAGTTTAAGAAATATCTATCGTGCGAAATGATAACCATAGTACTGCTACGTTGGTTCAACATGTCTTGTAACCAACGGATAGTGTCGATGTCCAAGTTGTTGGTAGGTTCGTCAAGCAGCAGCACGTCTGGATCAGAGAACAGGGCTTGCGCTAACAATACACGCAGTTTTAAACCCGGTGCGATTTCAGACATCAAACCAAAATGGCTGTCGATACCGATACCTACACCTAACAGTAATTCGCCAGCACGAGATTCGGCGGTATAACCGTCCATCTCAGCAAAATCCATCTCTAGGTTGGCGACGGTAATGCCATCTTCTTCACTCATTTCGGGTAAAGAATAAATACGGTCACGTTCTTGCTTTACCTTCCACAGTTCGCGGTGGCCCATGATCACGGTATCGATCAGGTTGAATTCTTCATAACCGAACTGGTTCTGGCTTAGTTTACCCAGACGCTCATTCACATCTAACGAGACGTTACCGCTGCTAGGGTCTAGATCACCACACAGGATCTTCATGAAGGTCGATTTACCACAGCCATTCGCGCCGATAAGACCGTAACGGTTACCACCGCCAAATTTAACTGAGATGTTTTCAAACAGTGGCTTAGCGCCGAACTGCATGGTGATATTTGCTGTTGTGATCAAAATGAACTTCCAAATCGAGTAATGTTGGCCGAGCCCGCTGGCGCCGCTTTAAATAAGCATAAACCAAATAACGCTATGCCGAAGGGGTAAAAATAAACGTGGCACTATAGCAGTTTGGGCTAAATTATCAACTACCAAGGCGGATCAAAAGCCAGAGGGAATGCCGAAATCGCCGCACTATGCCTGTATGAGAAGCGTAATTGATTTTACCCTATTGGCTTAGCTTTCAATGTATTCGAGCAGAATGACAATCTGATGACCCTTAGCGTCGTAAAGCTTGCCGACGCTAAAGGCTTATGCAGTAAGTGCTAATGTGGACATAGCCCTAAGCTAACTCAAGATACCCGTTTCAACATTTTAAGTTAGCTTAGGTATCGACAGCTTATAACTTCTGCCGTCTTAAGCGGTTGGCGTTCGTGACGACAGTCAGTGAAGACAAAGCCATGGCTGCACCCGCAATCACAGGGCTTAATAACATGCCCGTAAGTGGATAAAGCACGCCCGCCGCAACCGGAATACCCAAACTGTTATACACAAAGGCGCCGAACAGATTCTGCTTAATATTGGTAATCGTCGCCCGCGACAATGCCAATAAGTTAGCAATCACTATCAATTGCTGCGACAGCAAGGTGATGTCCGCACTTTCAATCGCCACCTCAGTGCCCGATCCCATCGCGATCCCCACATCGGCACTCATCAGAGCTGGCGCATCATTAATACCATCCCCTACCATAGCCACCACATGCCCTTGCTTTTGTAAATCCAGCACATAATGTTGTTTTTGCTCGGGTAGTACACCAGCAATCACTTCGGTGATGCCCACTTGGTCGGCCACCGCCTGCGCCGTTTGTGGGTTATCCCCCGTTAACAGCACCACGCGAATGCCCCTTTGCAGCATGGCCGCAATGGCTTCTTTGGCATCGGGTTTAATCGGATCAGCCAGCGCAATAGTGGCCACTAACTTGCCCGCTTTAGCGATATAAATCGGGGTTTTACCTTGGTGCGCAAAACTTAATGTCGCGTTAGGATCTAAGGCACTGCCATCGGAATTGACAATCTCCAATGCAGTCATCAAGGCAAGATTACCAATCGCCAGCGATACGCCATCGACCTTGCCCTCAATCCCCTTTCCTTGATGGTTCGTAAATGCCTGTGTGTCGGGTAATTGTGGGAGTGATTCCTTGGCATAACTGATAATCGCCCCCGCTAACGGATGCTCAGAGTGCTGCTCAAGGCTTGCGATTTCGCCCAGCAAGGTTTCTTTATCGGCATCACTCAGTGTTTGTACTAATACAAAGTCAGTGACTTGCGGCTTACCTAAGGTGACCGTACCGGTTTTATCCAGCACCACACAATCAACTTTACTGGCGGTTTGCAGTGCCTCGCCATTTTTGACTAACACGCCCATTTGGGCTGCGCGGCCCACAGCCACCATGATAGACATAGGCGTAGCCAGCCCCAGCGCACAGGGACAAGCTATGATAAGCACACTCGTCAGCACCACTAACGCATGGCTTAAGGCGGGCGCTGGACCTGCAAAATACCAAATAGCCGCCGCCAGTAGCGCTATTGCCACCACAGTAGGGACAAATACCGCGGAGATCTTATCGGCCAATCGACCTATGGGTAATTTTGACGTTTGTGCCTGTTGCACCAGTGCAATGATTTTGGCGAGCTTAGTATCTTGTTGCCCAGCCGTAACTCGGTAAACTAAGCTGCCATTGCCATTGACTGTGCCCGCGCTCAGACTATCTCCCCGATTTTTAAGCACGGGAATAGGCTCACCTGTGAGCATGGCTTCATCGAGCAAGGATTGCCCCGTTTCGACCTCACCATCGAGGGCAACTCGGTCACCGGGGCGCAAACGCAGCTTATCGCCCAGTTTCAACTGACTTATCTCAACCTTTTCATCACCCTTATCCGTAATACGAATCGCAGTAGTGGATTGCAACCCGAGCAGTCGCTGCACCGCTTCGCTGGTTTTGCCCCGCGCTTTGAGTTCGAGTCCATGACCTAAGTTAATCAAACCTAAGATCATCACACTCGCCTCAAAGTACACATGGCGGGTATCCATAGGGAATGCGCTCGGCATAATGACCACCAACATGGAATAAGCCCACGCGGTACTGGTGCCCAGCACAATCAACGTATCCATGTTGGTGGTTTTGGCTTTGAGCGCCCGCCACATACCTTGATAAAAATGTCCGCCTGTGGTGATGAGTAAAGCCAAAGTGACCAGTCCCATGATGCCCCAGCCTAGCTGCAGATTTGGGCTGTTGATCATCATTTCACCGCCCAGTAATCCCCACAGCATCATGGGCACACCCACAACGAGCGCGGCTATAGCTTGGCGCATCCGCAGTCGATACTCGGCGGCATCTTCAAGGCGTTTTTCTTCGGCGGCGACTTTAGCATCAATAACGACCTGCGCCGGATAACCCGCATTTGCCATCACAGCCAAGGCGGTATCAGCGCTCATCTTGCCTTCAACCGTCACTTGCTTATCGGCGAGATTCACACGCGCTTCAACGCCCGCTTGGGCGGCAAACGCCTTTTCAATTTTTGCGACGCAACCAGCGCAATTCATATTGGCGACATAGAGTCTGGTCATAGACATGGGAGATCCCTCACTTGATGTTTCACACTATAGGTCTAAGATAAAGTCTCCCATCACTGGAGAGTCAAGGATGAATTTGCTCAATGTGATCACATCGACAATTAATTGCTGGGCGAAATGGGTGATACCATTCAGTTAGAAAAATAGAGGTCAAAATGAAGATAGGTGAAGTGGCGAAACAAACGGGCTTAAGTGTTAAGAGTATCCGTTATTACCATGATATTGGTTTAGTGTGCGGCGAGCGCAATGGGGCGGGTTATCGAGTTTATCGCCATCAAGATATTGAAGCGCTTAAGTTTGTGCATCAATGCCGCGACTTAGGTTTTAGCCTAGAGGATTGCAAATCCTTGCTTGGTCTTAAGGGCAATGAAAGCCGTAATGCCGAGGACGTTAAGCAGCTTACCCAAACGCACCTTGCCTATGTCGAGCAGCAAATCAATAAGCTACAGCAGCTTAGGGCGCAATTACAGCACATGGTGACCCAATGCCAAGGCGGCGATCAGCCCCATTGCGCCATTATCGACAGCCTAAGTCACGAGACTCATGGCAGCCATGAAAATCACAAGAGCCAACAAAATGCTGGCTCTGAGTGTTGCAGTAAAAGCCAATCGCAATAACGATGGCCAAGTTCAATAACGGTAAATACCGCGTTATTGACTTCTCACTATGGTTGGCTTTAGCGCCGCGGCGTTATCCAGTACCAGTGTTGCAAGCTTACCCGCTGGGGTAAAGTTAAACACTTGCCCATAAAATGCCAGCTCAGTTTCTAATCCTGCGGCCTTGTGCTCAGGTTTCCAACCGCCGTGGGGTTCATCCTGATAAGCGATATAAGCCGTGGGTACGCCTCTCACTTTTAACGCCTCATAAATCTGCCGCGACTGCTGTGGTGGTACGATTTGGTCACGTAATCCTTGAAAAATTAATAAAGGCTCATTCAATCCTTCAAGGTGATGCAGGGGCGACAGTTCCCTATAGCGGGCTTGATTTTCACCATAGGGGCCGATAAGCAGATCTAAGTAGCCAGTCTCGAATTTATGGGTACTCTTGGCGAGCTGTTCAAAGTCACTGATCCCCGCATAGCTCACCCCCGCTTGAAATACATCATAAAATGCCAAGGACGACATCACAGTTAACCCACCAGCGCTAACACCTCGAATCGCCAGCTTTTGTCCATCAACCCAACCTTTATCAACTAAATAACGGGCCGCATTGACCGCATCCTCCACATCAACTTGGCCCCATTTTCCGTAGATACTTTGACGGTAAGCACGGCCAAAACCACTGCTGCCACGGAAATTAACATCGAGAACCGCAAAACCTCGGCTGGTCCAAAATTGAATATCACTGCGATAAGCCAGACTCGCCCGCGCCGTAGGTCCGCCGTGTAACATTACAATCAAGGGCGGACGGGTATCATTAGGCGCAGTATAGTTGGGGTTAACCGGACCATAAAAATAACCGTAAGCTTGCTGGTTAGCACCTGTTTTAAAAGTAATATTTTTAGCACGGGAGATATAGTTGGGATTAAGTTTTGGTAAGTTAGGGGTATACACCAACTCAGTACCACGACCGATCACTTTATAAATGCCCTTCTCTGGCGTCGCCTTAGCGCCGACAAAATAAACAGCATCTTCCCCACGGATCACTTGGGTGATTTCACCAAAGTCGACGGCCAAAGATTCGGTCAGGCCTGAATCTAGATGCAGTCTAATTAAAACGGCCTGACTACCAAGCATATAACTGGCAATAATCGTTTTTTCGGATTCAAAGGCATAATTATGATTGCCTAAATACCAATCAGCCACCGCAAACTCGGCCTTTTTCTTTAGCACTGGGTCTAAGGTATTTTGTGCCGTGACTCGATAGATATTCCACCAGTTACTGATATCCGATACGACATACAATTGCCCATCAGGACTAAATAACGGCTGCGACACCGAAGAATCTGCGGGCGTGTTTACCTTACGAATATTGTGTAATTGTCCTTTACGGTCCAGATCCCCAAGCCAGAGCACGCTATTATCCCATGGCATATAGGGATGTTCCCACGTGATCCACGCCAGTTGGCTGTTATCGGGCGAGATGGCTGGCGAAGAAATAAAGTCATGGCCCGAAACAAAAGTATCGCCTTCACCGGCAAAATTAAGATTAATGGTAACAAGACTCGCCTTAGGCTCACCCGCTTGACGATGATCTTCGCGCACACAGATAATCCTCGACCCTTTGGGGTAAGCAATACAATCTGCATGGCGAGTACCATTTGGCGTTAAAGGCAAAGGGGGTTGATTAGGGGCAAAACGATAAAACAGTTGGTCCTGTGCCTTAGTGGCAAACAGACTCTGACCAATCCCCAAAAAGGCGGCACCACCGTATTCATG
The DNA here is from genome assembly GCF_025654245.1 of Shewanella sp. SM29. Classification (NCBI taxonomy): domain Bacteria; kingdom Pseudomonadati; phylum Pseudomonadota; class Gammaproteobacteria; order Alteromonadales; family Shewanellaceae; genus Shewanella; species Shewanella sp. SM29. Next base: position 249,487 of record NZ_JAKKRN010000003.1, on the reverse strand, counting down.
AACGGCGGATTTAACATTAAACGCAGGCGGCACTATGTCGGTAATTTTTCCACGTTGGTCGAGGCGTTTGATCCCGACTTGGCCTTGTTTTTCACCATCAGATTCAGAGAAATAAATAGCACCATCAACGCTTTGCAACTCAGCCACATTATCGGCCTGCTCAAAAACTTCAGTCGCCGATAGCGGAGACTGCCAACTACCATAGGGCGCAACTATGCGCGCGCCATTATCACTAAGATGCGGCGTCTCTTTGTTCGAGCGCTCGCAAGCACCTAAACAAAATAAGCCCCCCAGCATCCATAAATATCCATGTAGCTTCATTGTTTCTCCCCAATGTTTGCCAACTGCACAAACCGAAACAAAATATGAACTTGCAGAAATGAGTTATGTGTAAATTAGTTATTTTTTAAATTTTTTTAAGAACCAATTTACCACTTGCACTTGTTGTACTTGCGTTAAACCAAAATAAATACACACCCAAGGTGAGATAAGAAAAAACCATGGGATCACGGCCACAGAGCGGCCACTAAAGAGCAGAAAAAAGAAACCGCAATAAATCACAACCAACCCTAAGATACCCACGATCAACATCATGCGCTTAGTGATTTTCTCAAGCCAGTGGGCTTTTTCCTGCCAAGACATCCGGATTTCAAGCTCCATTACATGTGATCAACATGTTTGTAAAGTTATGTAAAAAAACGGGAGAGCGATTGTTGAAGGTTAACAACTAAATGTCAACTCCAACAGTGAAATCTAAATAAATCCGAAAGCTAGGGCATAAGAACCATTATCTTTATTTACCCTATAAAAAAACCGAGCCTAAGCTCGGTTTTTATGCAAATCAATAAGATATCGCTCTAAAGACGAATACCACCATCGATTTCAAACACACGACCGTTAACATAATCGTTTTCAATAATAAAACGTACGGTAGAAGCTATCTCGTCGGCATGACCTAAGCGGCCAACAGGCACGAGTTTCTCTAAACGCTCCAACGCTTCTGGCTTCATTGCCGCCGTCATCTCGGTCGCAATCACACCTGGTGCTACGGCTGCACTACGGATATTGTAGCGCGCTAACTCCTTCGCCCAGCCGACGGACATAGCCGCAACACCCGCTTTTGAGGCCGCGTAATTTGATTGACCCATATTACCCGCTTTAGCAAGGCTAGAGATGTTAACTATCACCCCCGCTTGACCCGATTCAATCATGGCCGCAGCGGCCTCACGGCCACAGAGGAAACTGCCGGTCAGGTTCACATTGATCACCGATTGGAACTGCTCGTAAGACATACGATCAGTGACTTTGCCGTCTTTGGCTTTGACTAACATGCCATCACGCAGAATACCGGCGTTGTTCACTAACACGTTCACTTGACCAAAATCTTCGAGAATATAGGCAAAACCCGCGACGACATCTTCTTCGTCGGTAATGTCTAAGGCATAACCTTGAACTTCAGTGTCCGATCCAAGCTCAGCGCAGGCTCGCTCGAGTTTTTCTTGGTCCACATCGATAAGCGCTATCTTAGCACCCGCCTGCGCAAAATTTTGCGCCATTGCTAAGCCTAAGCCACCCGCGCCGCCAGTAATGACGACAACCTTATCTTTTAAATCCATCTGGTGATCCCTTGTTATCTGTGTCTATTTTTTAAGTGGTGCAAATTGTTCAAATATACTGGAAAAATCTCGGCGACCATTGCCTTGTCTTGCATGATTGACATACAAGCTGCGGGCTAAAGCGCCCATTGGCGTGCTAGAGTTGCTCAATAATGCAGCTTCTTGTGACAGACCGAGATCTTTGACCATCAAATCTACCATAAAGCCACCCTGATAGCCCTTAGAAGAAGGCACTGTTTCCATCACGCCTGGGCAGGGATTGTACTTCTCTAGCGTCCAGTTTCCGCCACTGCTGACCTTCATAATGTCGGATAACACTTTGGGATCGAGACCATGATCGACGCCCATTTGCAGCGCTTCGGAAGTACCGACCATCAACACAGATAACAGCATGTTATTGCAGATTTTCGCGACTTGCCCCGCACCTGGACCGCCAGCATGGAAGATATTCACACCCATAGCCTTAAGTACGGGCTGCGCACGTTCAAAAGCGTTATCCGAGCCACCACAAATAAAAGTTAAAGTACCCGCTGCCGCGCCTGCCGTGCCGCCAGAAACTGGTGCATCCATAAATTCGATGCCACTTTTAGCCGCTTCAGCTGCCACGAGTTGTGCGCTTTGCGCATCGATGGTTGAACAATCGATGAGCAAGGTATCACCCGCAACCACTTCAAGCAGGCCTTTGTCTGTTCCATTGCCTAAATATAAGTTTTTTACATGCTTGCCCGCAGGCAACATAGTAATCACCACACTTGCACCCGCTGCAGCGCCGCAGGCTGTACTTGATACTAAGGCGCCTTTTTCGGCCAATTGCTGCATAGCCTCGGGGACTAAATCAAAGACGCGAACTGTCATGCCTACTTTTAATAAATTGGCCGCCATTGGGCCGCCCATATTACCTAAACCGATAAAGGCTACTGTACTCATGCCATCACTCCTGTGTTGTTCTTTTTAGTGTTGTGATAATGCTAGCCCATTGATTATGCTGTCATTATCACAGAGTAAAGCGAGCTTAGCTAAGCCGATAAATACAGCGCTTAGCCAACTCGGCCCTTAAACGCTTAACTCAGTTGGTTAAAGGGATGCGCCTCGCCCCATGGGGAAGCCAATATTTGCTCAAGTACCACTGTGGGTACTGAGTTAACATCCTTAAAACGCCATTGCGGTTTCTTGTCTTTATCAATCAAGAGTGCACGAACGCCTTCGCAGAAATCACCGAGGGCGCACACGTTAACACTCGCGGTTAACTCCCATTTGAAACATTGAGCTAAGCTAAGCTTAGTCCCTAACTGCCCTTGGATATAAACCAAGTGCCAGCTGATAGGGCTACCCGCAAGGAAGGTGTCCCGCGCTTTCATTAACCACTTTTCTTCCGATACCAAAGTTGACATGCGTGCTGCAATATCCTGCAGACTGCCCGCCATAAGCCTGTCAATTATGTCTTGGCTTTCGGCTAATACACTGTCGCCCTTAGGAATATCCACTTGATTAGACAGCTCGTTGATCATGCTATCTAAACGTTGATGATTAAGTGCTGGCGTATCACTCCAATCTAAGGTTGCCATGGCATCAAACATCAACTCTTTGTCGTCACGGTTCAAGTAATGATCCGCAAGGCCCACATAACAGGCATCGGCGGCATTGAGTTGATAGGCGGTCAATCCCAAAAACAATCCCATCTTGCCCTGCATACGATTAAGGAAATAACTGCCGCCCACATCGGGATACAGGCCGATAGTCACCTCAGGCATAGCGATACGCGAGGTTTCGGTAACGACTCTGTGGCTTGCGCCCGCCATCAAACCGAGACCGCCGCCCATGACAATGCCATCGCCCCACACCAACACAGGTTTGCCAAAGGTATGCAGTAGATAATCGAGGCGATATTCCTCTTCGAAGAAAACCTTTGCTTCCTCAGTCACTTGCCCATTAGCGGCAATGGAAGCATGGTATAAAGCGCGCACATCACCACCAGCACAAAATGCCTTCTCACCGCTGCCATCTAATACGATGCAAGCGATAAGGGGATCTTTCTTCCACAGATTAAGCTGCGCAGTCATAGCACGTACCATGCCTAAATCTAAGGCGTTGAGGGCTTTTTCCACATTGAGTGTGACTACTCCAACCAATTTGCCAGAAGCAGTGGCTAAGGTTTGAAACACCACATTTTGTGTGGTCGTGACCTGATTTGCGACATGCTCGACCACGTCATTATCTACTACATTCGTCATTAGCGGTTTCTCCACTCAGCTTTACGTTTCCCTAAAAACGCATTCACGCCTTCGGCCTGATCTTCAGTATCAAATAATCCGACAAATAACTCACGCTCAATCGGTAGCGCTTGGCTACGCGCCATAGTGCGCCCCGCTTGAATAAGCGTCTTACACGCTGTCACGCTGCTTGGGCTTTGATTCGCCACTTTGACGGCTAAGGCAATTGCCGCATTAAGCGCTTCGCCAGTATCAACCACTTCTTCCACTAAACGTAGATTCAATGCTTGAGTTGCATCGATACGCTCGCCGCATAAAATCATCCGTTTAGCCCACCCTTCACCGACTAATGCGGTCAGATTTTGAGTGCCACCCGCACAGGGTAATAAACCGACCGTCGCTTCGGGTAATGCCATTACAGCTTGAATTTCGGCGATACGAATATCGCAGGCCAACGCGACTTCTAAGCCGCCGCCCATGGCATAGCCGTTAATCGCGGCAATCGACACACCACGGAATTGACTTAAGGTTTCAAAGGCTTCACCAAAATGCTTTGCCATCGTTGCCGCATTACCTTTGTCACCATCGCTAAACAGTTTTAAATCGGCGCCAGCGGAGAAGAACTTTTGCCCTTGGCCCGTTAACACTAAGGCATAAATATCTTTATTGGCATTCAGCTCAAGCACTTTGGCTTTAAGCGCCTGCAAACTCTCGGCGGTCCAAGTGTTGGCTGGCGGATTGTTCATGGTCAGAATCGCCGTGTGGCCTTCGATACGTTCAACTAAATATTCCATCTTTATAGACTCCTTTTCAGTTATCGCCGACCTGTAAGTCACGCATATTGCGAGTTGAATTACAGGATTTGTCCTGCATTTTCATCGAGTAAACGACGGGCGATAATTAAGCGCATAATTTCGTTAGTGCCTTCTAAAATCTGGTGTACACGCACATCACGGAAATGACGTTCCAGCGGGTACTCCCTTATATAACCATATCCACCATGAATTTGCAGCGCCGCATCGCAGACTTGAAAACCCACATCGGTGGCAAAGCGTTTCGCCATAGCGCAATAAGCCGTGGCCTCAGGATCGCCACTATCGAGTTTAAAGGCCGCAAGGCGCACCATTTGGCGGGCTGCGACTAATTCTGTCGCCATATCGGCAAGCTTAAATTGCAGCGCTTGGAAAGCCGCTAAAGGTTTACCAAATTGCTGACGCTCATTCATATATTGAGTTGCGCGCTCTAAAGCCGACTGCGCCGTACCCACAGAACAGGTAGCGATATTGATGCGACCGCCATCTAAACCTTTCATCGCGAACGCAAAACCTTGGCCTTCTTCACCGAGCAAATTCGCTACTGGCACGCGCACGTTTTCAAAGGTGATTTGACGGGTCGGCTGTGCATTCCAGCCCATTTTATCTTCGGCTTTACCGTAGATAACACCAGCGGCATCCGCCGGAATGGCAATGGCCGAAATTCCCTTAGGCCCAGCTTGACCTGTACGGCACATCACGACTAAAAGCTCAGTGGCGCCCGCACCTGAGATAAACATTTTCGAACCTGAAATCACATATTCATCGCCGTCGCGCACCGCTTTGGTTTGCAAAGATGCAGCGTCCGAACCCGCGCCCGGCTCAGTTAAGCAATATGACGCTAACATCTGCCCTGTGGTTAACGGCTCAGACCAAGTCTGACGCAGGGTTTCAGTGCCCCAAGTCGTCACCATCCAAGTGGCCATATTGTGAATGGTCAGCATGGCCGTGGTCGCGGTGCAGCCCTTGGCGAGTTCTTCAAAAATAATCGAGGCATCGAGGCGCGATAGGCCCATGCCGCCTTCAGATTCTGGCGAATAGAGTGAGCAAAAACCCAGCTCGCCGGCTTTTTGGATCACGTCTTTGGGGAAATGATGTTCTTCATCCCACTTAGCCGCAAAAGGGGCTAACTCATCTGCGGCAAATTGGCGCGCCAGATCGGCAAACTGGCGTTGGTCATCGTTGAAATTAAAATCCATCTGGCTCTCCTATGACTCTGTGGTCACTTCTTTATTGAATAAATTGGGCGCCGTAAAGACGCCGTGGTTTATCGATTAATCACCGAGCTTAACGTAGGTTAATGCTCATATTTGGCGTAGAAGCTACGGCGATATCGGACTCAAACCAGCGGGAAGTGATGGTTTTAGTCTCGGTATAAAAACGCACCGCTTGCTTACCGTAGGCATGTTGGTCGCCGTAGAAACTGCCCTTCCAACCCGTGAATGAGAAGAATGGCAATGGCACAGGAATAGGCACGTTAATGCCGACTTGGCCGACTTCTATTTCATGTTGATATTTACGGGCCGCGGCGCCGCTAGCGGTAAAGATAGATGTGCCGTTGCCATAAGGGCTAGCGTTGACTAATTCGATGGCGGCTTCTAAGGAGTCTGATTCCATACAACACAGTACAGGGCCAAAGATTTCTTCCTTGTAGATGCTCATCTCAGTGGTGACTTTATCGAACATGGTTGGGCCAATCCAATTACCGGATTCATAACCTTCCACGGTAAAATCGCTACCATCGAGTAAACACTCGGCGCCTTCGGCTTTACCTTGGGCGATAAGTTTAAGCACCCGCGCCTTAGCGGCTGGGCTGATAACCGGACCATAACCCGCTTCTTTGTCGTCCCATAAACCTGGGCGAACTTTGGCTAAGGCTTCTTTTAATTCTGGGATCCACTCTTTAGCGGCACCAACAAACACGGCAACCGAAATCGCCATACAACGCTGACCCGCCGCGCCCACAGAAGCGCCGACTAAGTTGTTGATCACTTGCTGTTTGTTTGCATCAGGCATAATCACGCAGTGGTTTTTCGCGCCCGCAAAGGCTTGCACGCGTTTTAAGTTATCGGTACCCGTTTTATAAATATATTGACCCACAGCCACAGAACCGACGAAAGAAATGGCTTTAATCGCAGGGTCTGCCAGCAGGATATCTACGGCGGTTTTATCGCCATGCACTAATTGCAATACGCCCTTAGGTGCGCCCGCCTCAACAAACAGCTCAACCAGACGCTGCGGCGTCATAGGATCTTGTTCTGAAGGCTTTAAAATGAAAGTGTTACCGCAGGCAATCGACAGTGGGAACATCCATAACGGGATCATCGCAGGGAAGTTAAATGGCGTAATACCGGCACACACTCCGAGCGGTTGAGTGTAGCTGTAAGTATCGATTGAACGCGCGACGTTCTCGACGGTTTCGCCCATCAATAATGACGCCACATTACAAGCATGTTCAGCGACTTCGATACCGCGCCATACATCGCCCTTGGCATCTTCGAAGGTTTTACCGGTTTCCTTGGCAAGAATGGTCGCCAGTTCGTCGTGATGTTCTTTTAGCAGATGTTGATAACGCAACATAACGCGTGCACGTTCAGACACTGGCACTTCTTTCCAGGTTTTAAAGGCCACTTTGGCGCTGGCAATCGCAGCGTGAACTTCTTCGCTAGTGGCAGCATTAATCACAGCAATCGGCGAGTTATTCGCGGGATTGGTGACAATAATCTGTGATGTGCCCGTACCTTGGATAAACTCGCCGTCAATGTAATGTTTTACTTGTGTGGTCATGTTGCAATCCTTTCCTTGTAGAGTGATGGGCTGGCGGTGCGATATTATGATTATCCTCAAGGGAAGTGATTGCCCTTGCCAGCCCCGTCTTGTTGATTTAACTAAAACCTGATTTGACAAAAACCTTTGCGATTAGACCTCAATCGCCATCGCTGTTGCTTCACCACCGCCGATACACAGCGAGGCAACACCGCGTTTAAGGCCGCGGGCTTTTAATGCATGGATTAAGGTCACCAGCAAACGAGAACCCGAGCAACCAATAGGATGACCTAAAGCGCAGGCGCCGCCATTGACGTTAACTTTAGCCACATCTAAACCCAGTTCAGACACGGCAAGCATAGTCACCATGGCGAAGGCTTCGTTGATTTCGAATAAATCGACTTCATCCGTTGACCAACCCACATTGGCAAGTAATTTCGCCATAGCGCCGACAGGTGCAGTGGTAAAGAGTGAAGGCTCTTGGGCGTGGGTCGTGTGGCCTTTAATGGTGGCTAATACTGTTAAGCCTAAACGCTCAGCTTCGCCGCGAGAGGTCAGCATCAATGCCGCTGCGCCATCGGAAATAGAGCTAGAGTTAGCCGCTGTGATAGTGCCATCTTTGGTAAAGGCTGGTCGCAGCGTAGGAATTTTTTCAGGGCGGGCATTACCGGGTTGCTCGTCGGTATCGATAGTCACATCACCGCGACGATCACTAACTGTTACTGGGGTAATTTCGGCCTTAAAGGCACCCGAGTTAATCGCGGCATTGGCTTTTTCGAGCGAACTGAGCGCAAAGGCGTCCATCTGCTCGCGGGTGATACCAAATTCATCGGCGGTTTTCTGGGCAAATGTTCCCATGGCGCCGCCAGTATAAGCATCCTCAAGACCATCTAAAAACATATGGTCGAGCACTTTGCCATGGCCCATGCGCATGCCGCTTCGGGCTTTATCTAATAGATACGGCGCTTGGCTCATACTTTCCATGCCGCCGGCGATCACCACTTTTGCACTGCCCGCTTTAATCAAATCGTGGGCTAACATCACCGTCTTCATGCCTGAGCCACAGACTTTGTTCACTGTGGTCGCACCAACGGATAAGGGTAATCCCGCACCTAAAGTGGCTTGACGTGCAGGCGCTTGACCTAAACCAGCGGGTAATACGCAGCCCATCAAGACTTCATCAACATGCTCACCCGCTAATTGAGTCTCCGCCAATAAGCCCTTAATGGCTGTCGCGGCTAAAGTCGGTGATGCAACAGATGACAAACTGCCTTGAAAGCCACCCATAGGGGTGCGTTTAGCGGCAACAATAACAATATCTTGATTTAACGCTTCAGTACTCATGCAGGCTCCAACCCAAATTGACCACAAGGCCTAGTGCTAGCCTTGGGACGTTTAATAAAATCGACAATAAAACCACTCTGACGTTTACGCGAACGTAAAGCAAGTGTTCCTTGGTCTAATATGTCGATTTTATCGGGTAAAAATTGTCAGTAAGGATTTACAGCGAGGCAGGGATTAAGCACAGTCAAGCGTGGACAACAGAATCGAAGGGAGAGATAAATTAAGAGCTTTTGGGTATCAGCTTAGGTCACATCCATGTGACCACATCACCATAAAAGGCTAGCGCGATTCCCACGGCGTCATCGCCGTCATATCACTTAAGTCATAAGGCGTTAACTGGTAAACGTAATAATTGAGCCAATTACTGACCAACAAACTACCGTGGCTGTGCCAGCGGGCAATGGCTTCGGCTTCTGGATTATTATTTCGATAATAGTTTTGTGGCACATTTGGCGTTAAGCCTTGGGCTAAATCCCTATGGTATTCATCGTTTAAGGTCGATTTTTGATATTCAGGGTGCCCCATTACAAACAAGTTACGGTTATTGCGACTTAATACTAAATAGGCCCCGGCCTCATCGGACTGCGCTAACACTTGCAACTGCGGGTGTTGTCTAATTTCTTCCACATCCATCTCGGCAAAACGCGAATGGGGTGCAAAGAACTCATCATCAAAACCACGTAACAGTGGGAAATGCTGACAAGTGCGCCTATGTACAAATACGCCAGAACGCTTCTGTTGCAATATTTTTCGATTTAAACCATAGAGATGATACAAGCCCGCATGGGCTGCCCAGCATAAAAACAACACTGAGGTGACATGCTCTTGGGACCAGTCGATGATTTCACGGATATGATCCCAATAAACCACATCTTCGAAATCGATTTGCCCAAGCGGCGCGCCCGTGATGATAAGACCGTCGTAATTTTTATGGCGCACTGCTTCAAAATCACGGTAAAAAGTATTCATGTGGTCGATGGAAGTATGCTTGGACTCTTTGTCGTGAATGCGCAGTAAATCCACATCGACTTGTAAAGGCGTGTTGCCCAGTAAGCGCAATAACTGGGTTTCAGTCTCGATTTTGTTCGGCATCAAGTTCAAAATCAGCACCTTCATCGGCCTGATATCTTGATTCGCTGCCCGCGTCTCGGACATAACGAAAATATTTTCTGACTCTAACACCCCTGCTGCGGGCAGATGATCTGGAATTCTAACCGGCATACCGCGCCTCTTCTGTTCGTAAATACTAACGGATTCGGCGCGTATGTCAGCTCACTTCTGAGCGAGCTAACTAGCCACCGACTTTCTCTAGCAGTATCGTCATTGGCTCAGTGGAATTGAGATCAATGTGATAGGCTTGAGTATTAATAAACAATAACTTATCACCCAACATAATCCGGGCACCTATGGCATAAGTGTGACCGGGTTGGAACTGATCGCTACCAATCGCAAAACTGAATGGCGCCGGTGTCGCAGCACCTTGTTGCACGCGCTCCGCCATCACTATGGCTGGCACATCCATTTTTGAGACATCAAGCAGTTGCACTATGACCTTAGCATCGGCAGGTAAGGCTATCCGTTCGCGATATAAGGTCTCGCCTTTTATCTCAACGATAGCATTAGGTGTCGCACAACCCGATAACACACTCATTACGGCCATTAATGCTAAGGCTGTTAATCTCAACGCGCTTAAACGCAACCATTTGTTCATTTTGTTTCTCCTAATCATACATAAAGACTTCTAGATGTCCACACGCCCAAGCTATAAATCTTGTCTTGGTGAGCATAACTTTCTATCATAAGCCACCATTTCGTTGCCGAAAAATCTATGACCCAAGCAACTGCAATCATTGTGGGAGCTAGCTCACAATTAAGTCGTGAACTTGCAAAGCAATTGGCAGATCAACAGGTTGAATTAGTCTTATTCGCCCAAGATCCAGAATCACTGCGCGATTTTGCCTTATCCTTGCCAACAAAAGTACAAGTTTTTGCACTTCAAATTGAACAACCTCAAGCCATCATCAACCAACTTGAATCAGTCTGGCAAAGTCTTGGCGGCGCACACTTAGTCTTAGTCAATACAGGTCTCAATAGCTATGACCCCGAGTTGCCTTGGCTACCGGAGCAAGACATTATCGATGTCAATGTGCGAGGTTTTGCTGCCATCTGCAATACGGCATTTAGACTATTTCGCGAGCAAGGTTATGGACAACTGGCGGCAATCAACTCGATTGCGGGCCTACGCGGCGGGCCGAGTGTGGCCTATCACGCCTCAAAAGCCTTTGGGCAGAATTACCTTGAGGGCTTAAGTATGCATGCTCAGCGCCTTAAGCTACCGATTACGATTACCGATATCCAACTTGGTTTGCTCGATAAAGCCGCTATGCAGCAAAGTGCGATGTGGCTTGCACCATTGCCACAAGTCGCGGCGCAAATCATCAAGGCGATGAAACAAGGCAAACGCCGCGTCTATGTGACCAAACGCTGGCGCCTCGTCGCTTGGCTTACTGTGTTATTACCCGAATTTATCTATAACACTCGCCACTGGAAAGCTAAAAAGCCAAAGCGCTAAATCAGCTTAGCCTAAGTGGAACAGAACATAGCGCGATAAAAAGTGCAGAAACGAAAAAGGAGCCTAAGGCTCCTTTTTTACGCTTATCTAATCAGTGGATTAGAAAGTGTAACCCACGCTGACCATATAAACCCATGGATCAATATCGGTTTCGATGGTAACTGGGGTACCTTGGTATTTAAATTTAACGTCACTATCAATTTTGGCGTACCACACGGAAGCGTTCACTAACCAGTTTTTGTTAACTTGATAATCAACACCCGCTTGTGCCGCTAAGCCCCAAGAAGTGCTCATGCTTAAATCCGTTAACGCACCACCTAAATCATTAGTAAACTCATTGTCGAAGAAATTAGTATAGTTCACACCAACACCCACGTATGGGCGTAATTTAGACTGTGCATCACCAAAGTAGTACTGCGCCACTAAAGTGGGTGGTAAATGCTTAGTTTCAGCAATCTTACCTACGCCAGCCAAAGAGACATCGTGGCTAAAAGGCGTTGCTGCTAATAACTCAACCCCGAAGTTATCAGTCAACATATAACCGAAGTTCAAACCCACTTGAGTATTATTACTCACTTGGAATTCACCAAGATTGCCTACACCAGGTATAACTACATCTTGGCTTGATTCATTTGGCGCAACAACCACAGCACCCGCACGAACGATAATGTCACCCGCTTGGTGAGCCGATACAGAGGCAGAAAAACCAGCGGCTAAAAGGGTGGCAGCGACCAGTGTAGAAACAGTGTTTTTATTCATCATCATACTCCATATGTACAACATAGGTTTTTGTTTTGTATTACATCCTTAACAATTGACGCCTACACTGCCAGAGATATGCGGCTGATTTATTGATCCAAATCAAAGTGAGTGAGCAATACTCACTTATAGGTACTACACATGGGAGCTGAATCACGAAATTCAAACATTTATTGATAATACCCCTTTGTTTTCTGTGAGCTAAGTATTGTATTAGCCATCACTAATGACTACCGCAAGAGGTAGTGATCAATAACACCATAAACATTTTAGTAACAATGAAAAGCACTTAACTAAGAGGTTATTTGAACATTAATTTCAAATTATAGAGACGGGTTGAATAATGCTAAAAGCAGAAAATGGACAAATAAAAACGGCTTGAGGATGATACCTATCATGTTAGATAACTTGATTGCATGGAATGACAGTGTGAGGCGGTTAGATCAGTTTTAGACTGAACGAATAAGAAAGTGAGAAGATTAGCTTGAGTAGCAACACGTAAGCAAAGGATAGCGAGTTAGCCAGCCCTTAGTCGCGACTCTGTGATGAAACACTGGTAATGATCGCTTTGGATTGGCGCTCAATTTGAGGGCAAACAGAGAGTTCAGCCCAAAGGGAACCATCAGCTCAATACCGTAATGCGTGCAATGATGATCAGTCTCTGCATCTACCTGAGTATCTGTCTCAACATGAGATTTTAAACCCACCCCAACCGCGGTTTCTAACTCTGGCCAATGAGCCATAGCATCAATACAAGATGTGTAAGCCATGTCTTGATTGCGACTATGCATGCGCGCCTGATTCTTAACCGACCAAGGTAACTCAGGGGCAAGCTGATGAAGATAGGTTTCAATCGCCAGATCCCGCTCAGGGCTAATATCTAAAGGGCAAAAATAGATCAGATCGATATCGTTCAGTGGACTCAACTCAAATTCGTGCAAGCGATCCCAGACTAAATTACGGACAAATCCCGCCGCCAGACACCACTGCGGCATTGAGTGTACTTTGGCACATTGAAGCGCGAGTTCAAGCGCCCTCACCCGCTCGCAGTCTTGAGCTATCCATTCGAGTAATTGATGCTCTAGCGCTGCTTCACTCATTGCATCATTCATAACATTATTCGTAGCAACACTCATGACATTACCCCTAGCACTACTCATAACAGTATCGCCCGCTTCAATATCAGATAAAAACACGGGAAAGACATTAGGCTTACTCCACTTCGCCATCGGTTTCTGAGCACTTTACGACCTCATGACAGAGTAAATAAACGAGACTATAAATCGGTGCCATTACCGCAAAACAAATCCAAAACCCATAGACATCTTTGTCTAGCAGATTAACGCTAACAGTAAAGATGGGCATGAACAGTAGCATCCATTTTATTACATTGAGTTTGTACAGTATCGGCTTATCACAATGGCAGCAGCGTCCTTCCTTAATCGGCACATCCTTAGCGCTGAGTTTACCTTTGCAATACGGACATTTTTTACTGAAAAGCATTTAAACTCCATCGCTGAGATTAGACTTTTAAAGCAAGCCTCATCATCCATTCTTTCTATTCGTAAAAACCGTATCCGCGCAATTCGTTACACCGCATCCGCTTGGCGCTCTGGTGCAGCATTGGCAAAGGCTTCAAGCTGATTACACTCGGCCCACACGCGCATGATATTGGGATAAGGCGTTAAATCCACATTAAAACGCTGGGCGTTATACACCTGCGGTACTAAACACAGATCGGCTAATGTCACTGCATTCCCAAAGCAATAACGACCGCTATGCCGTGTTAACAAGGTTTCTAAGGCCGTAAAACCACTTGCGACCCAATGGTGATACCAAGTATTTTTGGCGGTGTCATCAGCACCTAAGGTTTGCGTTAAATACTGCAATACCCGCAAGTTGTTTAATGGATGGATCTCACAGGCGACCGTAAGTGCCATAGCGCGCACGTGAGCACGTTCAAGAGCCGATGCAGGCAATAATGGCGACTGTGGATGTATCTCATCAAGATATTCGATAATCGCTAAAGATTGCGACAAGGCATCCAGCTCATCACCCACCACTAAGGTTGGCACTAACTCTAAAGGATTAAGCGCAATGTAGGCCGCTTTATGTTGCTCGCCGCCATCACGTACGAGATGCACTGAAAACTGTTCGGCTGAAATCCCCTTGAGATTAAGGGCAATACGAACCCGATAGGCTGCACTGGAACGCCAATAACCGTAAAGTTTCATATTTTCATGTCCTTATAAAAGTCAGTATAAAAACGGGGCAATTAAGCCCCGTTAGTTTGAGTCGGTGTCGCCCTTTAAGGGAAAGCCTTAGGCTTTGTATTCAACCACTTTTTGATCGATAGAACCAAAAATGGTTACATCATTATCATCGAGCATTTCGATACGCACCGTGTCACCAAAACGCATAAATGGCGTAGTGGCTTTGCCTTCGGCAATCACTTCTAACATACGTTTTTCCGCTAAACAGCTCGAACCTGCGCTACGGTCATAGTTAGAAATAGTACCAGAGCCTATAATCGCGCCTGCGCCCAATGGACGGGTTTTTGCAACATGCGAAACTAACTGACTGAAATTAAAGGTCATATCAACGCCTGCATTCGGACGACCAAATAATTCACCATTTAAATAGGTGATCAGCGGTAAATGCACTTTCGAATCTTCCCAACGGACACCCAATTCATCCGGTGTCACAGCCACAGGCGAAAAACTGCTCGATGGTTTAGATTGGAAAAAACCAAAGCCTTTCGCCAACTCACCAGGGATCAAGTTACGCAATGACACATCGTTAACTAGCATCAACAATTTAATGTGCTTAGCTGCATTGTCAGTGCTCACGCCCATAGGCACATCATCAGTAATAACCGCAATTTCAGATTCGAAATCGATACCCCAGTCTTCACTCGCCAATGGGATATCCGCTTTAGGGGCAATAAAGCTGTCTGAGCCACCTTGATAAAACAACGGATCTGTCCAGAAGGTTTCTGGCATTTCAGCGCCACGGGCTTTACGGACTAATTCAACGTGATTCACATAAGCGCTACCATCGGCCCATTGGTAAGCACGCGGTAATGGCGACAAACACTTAGCTTCGTCGAACGCTTGCGCGTTATCTAACATGCCTTCATTTAACGCATCGTACAATTCTTGCAATTGCGGTCTCAGTAAATCCCAACCATCGAGTAATTGCTGCATAGTGTGGGCAATGGCAGGAACGGCAACCGTTTTAGTGAGATCGCGGCTGACTAACATCAACTGACCATCACGACGACCATTGTTATAACTTGCAAGTTTCATATTGGCTCCAGTGCTCTTCGGCTAGGTGTACAATTTTATTGTGCTGGAAAACACGCGACGTCACCCAGCTTATATTCGGCGATTTAAATCGAACTTTTTGACTCATTAAGGGCATACATGTTACGCAGTTCGCGCCAACGAGGCATGCTCTTTTACTTGCTTTAACGTATTTGTTGCGCGTAGAAATACCCGATGCAGCTCAAGATTCCTATAGCGTGACCAAAATCACATTTAGGTCAATTATTTCACATTTTGTAAACTAATCATTACGTTTATAACCTAGTTACCGCTTATCAATATCTCGGTAAGCAATATGCCTGAAAAGTCGGCAACATAAGTGGAACGATACTGTTACATTGACTGTGTCAACCCAACGAGACTCTGGCTAACGGCGCTTGGCTATCTTGTATTCACGCAGTTTATTAGCAATAGCTGTGTGTGATACACCTAGCTTTTTCGCCAACTGGCGAGTGCTCGGATAGGCCGGATATAATCGACGCAACAGACTCGCTTCAAACTGCTTCATTGCATCGTCCAGATTGCCCTCAAACTCATTATCAAAGTAACCAAAACCTTCGGCATATGATGGCAATTTCAGCTGTTCTACCGTCAACTCGGCCGAGCCATCCCACATAGACACGGCTCTAAATACCGCGTTTTTTAATTGGCGTACGTTACCTGGCCAAGCGTAGGTGAGCAAATGATCGCGGCACTGGGCCGAAATCCGCCTCACTGGGCTAGACAACTGTTGACTGTAATGTTCGAGGAACATTTCTGTCAGTGGAATGATATCGACTTTACGCTCGCGTAAGGACGGAATGTGATAACTCAGCACATGGATGCGATAGTACAAATCTTCCCTAAACTCGCCGGTTTGGCATAGTTCAGCTAAATTTTTCTGGGTCGAGCAAATAATTCGTACATCAGCACGCACTTCTTCATCGCCCCCTATGCGTCTAAAAGTGCCATCTTGCAATAGCCGTAGCAGCTTAACTTGAGCCGCCCTAGACATTTCCGCCACTTCATCGAGAAATACTGTGCCCCCCTTAGCTTCTTCAAAAAAGCCTCGTTTGACGACTTTGCCCTGACTGACGTAACCGAATAATTCCTCTTCGGCAGCGCTGTCGGGTAGAGCGGCGCAGTTGATGGCGATAAAAGGTTTTTCACGGCGCATCCCCGCATCATGGCTAGCTCTGGCCATTAATTCTTTGCCAGTACCCGTTTCACCCGTGATCAACAAAGGTGCATCGAGCTGGGCCATACGCCGCGCTTGCTTAAGCACTTCCTTCATCTTGTCACTGCTGGCTAATACATTTTCAAAGCCAGTGGTTTGGTTCTGCAGCGCGTTAAACTGTTTTCCAACGCGCGCAGGGGATTTCAGCGACACCACAGCACCAACCAAGATGGTTCTTTCATCCTCATCAGGTAGGTAAATCGGCAGCATTTCCGCTAAATATTCGTTTGGACCGATTTGAACTCGCGCCGCTTGTGGCAATACTTGTGCTTCACTCAACCAACGGCTGAAGTTAAAACCTTGCACCCAATGATTAAGCGACTCTTCGAGCACTTCGTGCTCACCCATGCCAATATTGAGCAAGGCGGACTCATTAACGATACGGATACGTGCCTTGGCATCGATAGAAAAAACGGAGTCGGGTAAGGTTTTGAGCAGGGTTTTAAGGGCGTAATGTTCTTGCTCTGAGGGCATAAATGACACCGTACGCACATCGTGGACACTTTCCACTTTGCGGATCTGCGGCATCAAGGCACTCAAGGTTTCAAAACTAATTTCGGCAAATTGTAAGTACAGGAATCCTTGGTTACTGGCATCTATGGCAATTAAATTAATACCATAACGCTCTAACACGACTAAGATATCTTTGGCTAAACCAACACGATCCTGACAGCTGACTTCCAAGCGCATAATGACTGATATTCCCTTTTTTGATTTGAATTTTGGGGATAAACCGTGCAGAGCTATTTTTCGCCTTAGGCTTTACAACAAAAATAACGCTTGCTAGGCAAATCGTTACCTTTGACGAAAACGTCAGCGATGAGGGGAAATAGCAGAGCCCGTATACGTTAGAAGGTTAAACTGAAAGTGGCAAGCCTAGTTTACAGTTGAATTGTAACAGGAAGAAAAAATCAGCATCATAAAACACATTAAGATGCTGATTAAATTGATTAAATAATTAACCTAGTAACTGGTCTGTCTTGGCGGCCATGATGAAGTCATTCTTATGTAGCCCCTTAATGGAGTGCGACCACCAAGTGACAGTCACTTTGCCCCATTCAGTGAAAATGCCTGGATGGTGGAATTCTTCTTCCGCTAAATCCGCCAGCTTATTCGTGAATGCCATCGCCAGTTTAAAGTTTTTAAACTTGTAGACGCGCTCAAGCTGCATTACGCCGTCACGCACTTGCACGCCCCAATCAGGGATCATACGAATAAGTTCTGCCAATTCTTCATCGGTCACTTTTGGTGCATCGGCTTGGCACGCTTCACATTTCATATTCGATAACGCAGTCATACATACTCCTGTTGGCAACATTGATAGGGATATTCAGTTGCACTTTACTCATTACTTATTACTTATTACTTATTACTTATTACTTATTACTTATTACTTATTACTTATTACTTATTACTTATTACTTATTACTTATTAATTATTAATTATTAATTATTAATTATTAATTATTAATTACTTAAATCACATAACTAAATTAGATGGCGACTCAAATGACACATCAAACTATCCATCGAATCGAGACTAGCTCGCCTTGGCTTTGGGAGGATATTTAGGAGCAAATAAACCTAACTGACGTGCCTTAGTGACATAACTCATGATGTCCATTTTGGCAATTTCATCAAGCATATCAATGTGCTCAATCACATAATAAATCGGCTGCATAATATCAATGCGATATGGGGTTCGTAGCACATTCAATAAATCAAAGGGCTGACGTTCTGGCACGTCACTTTCCATTGCATATAAAGTTTCACCAGGTGAGCTTAAAATACCGCCACCATAGATACACAAGGGGCCATCTTTAGGCTGTAGCAAGCCAAACTCAACCGTAAACCAGTATAAACGCGCTAAAAATACCCTTTCTTCTTTGCTGGCATTTAAACCTAATTGGCCATACATATGTGAAAAATTGGCAAATGAAGGGTTGGTGAGCAAAGGGCAGTGACCAAAAATTTCATGAAAAATATCAGGCTCTTGCAGGTAATCAAACTCTTCCTTACGGCGAATGAATGTCGCCACAGGAAACTCTTTATTGGCCAGCAGTTCAAAGAAACGGCCGAAGGAAATAAGCGCAGGTACGGCTGCCGTTTTCCAGCCGGTGGTCGCTTGCAATACAGTATCAATTTCAGTAAGTTGCGGAATACGATCCTTTGGCATAGCCAAGGCATCTAGCCCTTGCAAATACTCCTTACAGGCACGGCCAGGCAGGTTTATCGCTTGACGGGCATAAAGCTGGCTCCAAATCTCATGTTCTTCTTGCGGGTAGTTGATAAACCCTGTGTCATCAGCTCTGTGAGCGATGTACTCTGTTCCTTTCGTCATAATCTTCACTTAATGGCTAGCGCTCATGGAACCATAGTGATCTAAGCCTTTAAATTTGTTAACTCCCTCACACTTTATTCTTGCACCACTACTGTGACGTAAACGTAAAGCAAATATTACAAGGGTATTAAAAACGCCATGCAAGTGCACATCACCCATGCTGGATTAGATGCACTGTGCTACCTTTGCTAAAACTTACGTCGACTTCACTGTAAAAATACTTAAATATCCTAAGTTTTCAGCGTTTCTAAATAGCTTTTCTGTGCAGGTCATTTACAATATTGGCCATTAACCGCATCTCCTTGACCTAAAAGGTTCGCAATGAAACAACATCAAATTCGTAAAGCCGTTATTCCTGTCGCAGGCCTAGGCACTCGTATGCTTCCAGCGACCAAAGCAATTCCAAAGGAAATGTTACCAGTTGTTGATAAGCCATTGATTCAATATGTAGTCAGTGAAGCTATCGCAGCTGGGATCAAAGAAATTGTACTCGTGACCCACGCCAGTAAAAACTCTATCGAAAACCATTTCGATACCAGTTTCGAATTAGAAGCCCAATTAGAACGCCGCGTTAAACGTCAGTTACTTGAAGCCGTACAATCTATTTGTCCTAAAGATGTAACAGTGATCAGCGTGCGCCAATCTCAAGCTAAAGGCTTAGGTCATGCGATTTTGTGTGCTAAATCTGTCGTCGGCGATGCACCATTTGCCGTATTGCTACCGGATGTGATCATAGATGAAGCCAGCTGTGACCTTCGTACCGATAACTTAGCCGCTATGGTTGCCCTGTTTGATGAAACTCAAGTCGGTCAAATCATGGTGGAAGGCGTGCCACATAACGTCGTCAACCAATACGGTATTGCCGATGTGAATGGTCATGATTTACAACCGGGTGAATCTGAGCCATTAGTCGAACTAGTTGAAAAACCCTCTGTAGATGAAGCTCCTTCTAATTTAGCCGTTGTAGGCCGTTATGTGTTACCTGCCAGCATTTGGCCACTACTGGCTAAAACTCCTGCGGGCGCGGGCGATGAAATTCAATTAACGGATGCGATTGCGATGTTAATGAAGCAAGAAACCGTAAATGCTTACTACATGGAAGGTAAGAGCCACGACTGTGGTAACAAACAAGGTTATATGCGTGCTAACGTTGAATATGCCCTGCGCCACAGCGAAATCGGTGAAGATTTTGCGCACTATTTAAAAACCGTTGTAAAAGGAATTAAGTAATGACGATTTTAGTGACCGGTGGTGCTGGCTATATTGGCACCCACACAGTAGTAGAACTGCTCAATGCTGGTAATGATGTGATTGTATTGGACAACTTGTCTAATTCAAGCATAGAAGCCTTAAACCGAGTCGAGCGGATCACTGGTAAATCGGTTACTTTCTATCAAGGCGATATTCTCAATAAAGCGTTATTGCAGAAAGTGTTTAACGATCATGCTATTGATTCAGTTATCCACTTTGCAGGATTAAAAGCGGTGGGAGAATCCGTCGCAAAACCCCTGAAGTATTATGAGAATAACGTTACGGGTACGCTTATCCTTTGCCAAGTCATGGCAGAATTTAAGGTAAAAAATCTCGTATTCAGCTCATCGGCAACTGTGTATGGCGATCCCGCAAGTTTACCGATCACCGAAAACTTTCCCACAGGGGCAACAAACCCTTATGGTCAGTCTAAGTTGATGGTCGAACATATATTGGCAGATGTACACAATGCCGATCCGAGCTGGAATATCGCCCGTCTGCGCTATTTTAATCCGGTTGGTGCCCATGCCAGTGGCCTAATCGGCGAAGATCCTAACGATATCCCTAACAACTTGATGCCCTTTATTGCGCAGGTTGCCGTGGGTAAACGCACCGCCTTAAGCGTGTTTGGTAATGATTATCCGACGCACGACGGTACCGGCGTGCGTGACTATATCCATGTCGTGGATTTAGCCAATGGCCATTTAAAAGCGCTTGCAAAATTGGCCACTAAACCTGGTCTAGTGACCTATAACTTAGGCACAGGCCAAGGATATAGTGTATTAGACATGGTTAAGGCCTTTGAAAAAGCCTGTGGTAACACCATTGCCTACCAAATTGCGCCACGTCGCCCAGGGGATATTGCCGCCTGCTACGCCGATCCAACCCACGCAAGGGAAGATCTTGGCTGGCAAGCGACTCATACCCTAGAAGATATGGCCAACAGTAGCTGGCATTGGCAATCAACCAATCCCAATGGTTATAACGGCTAATAACTTGAATGGCTTGTGGAAATCTCCCAAGCCATTTTTCTTTATCCCTCTAAATACCGTCGCTTTACATCATTAACCACCCGAGGAGCAACATGACTCAAAGTATTAATCACAGCCGTCGCAGCCTCTTTCGCCGGCGTAAAGATAATGCGATAAGGCCGCCTTGGGTACGTGATGATATCGAGTTCACCGATGTGTGTACCCGTTGTTCCGCCTGTCTTGAGGTTTGTGAAACTCACATTATCATCAAAGGTGATGGCGGATTTCCTGAAGTCTCCTTTAAGGACAATGAGTGCACATTTTGTACCCTGTGTGCTAAGGCTTGCCCTGAAAATATTTTCGATTTGACTCAAGCACCTTGGCAATACCAAGCCTATGTTCAAGAAAGCTGCTTAACCTTTCAAGGGATCTGGTGCCAAAGTTGTAAGGATGCCTGCGAACCAAGAGCCATCAGCTTTGTGCTCAGTATTGGTCAGGCTCCGAGCCCCAAAATAGACCTTGATCTTTGTACTGGATGCGGTGCCTGCGTAGCTCCTTGCCCTAGCAAAGCCATTGAGATAAAACGACCAACTTGATAGAAACACTGTAATTGCATTAACACATGCCGAGCTGTGCTTCTCCTGGATTTTAAGCTAGTATCGCGCCTCTGTTGAACTCAGTTAATCCCTTCTCGAATTAAGTTAATTTATGATGATGTTTGTAAAAAAACTGTTTTTCCCGCCTAAAAAAAGTGCCTCTTTTAGCTTTATTGCTCGAGGCACTAAACTCACGGGAAATATCGAATTAACAGGCGACGTGCTTGTTGGCGGTGATATCCAAGGTCAGCTGCTTTCTGAGGCCAATATCACCATAGAACAAGGCGGTATAATTCAAGGTGAAGTAAAGTGCCATGAATTTATCGTCGATGGGCACTTCAAAGGCAGACTCATTTGTGAGCGTTTAGTGATCCAACGTAATGGTGTTGTCGACGGCGAAGTGGCAAGTACCTCAATGCAAATCCTTGAGGGTGGCCAATTTATCGGGATGCGGATTAAAGAAGATGCACCAACCATTTATTCCCATACAATAGGCCATACACCAACAGCAGATCCACTCAACTTACCGTCCGTGCAAAACGACGTCATAGAATCTCGCTAATCCTAAATGCATCACTATCGTTTGCTCGCCGCCTTAGGTGAGCAGACTTTGACTCACTCTTTTAGCTCAATCATTCCTTTCCGCCTGATGTTAAACATAGCGCCTACTCATCTAACTCTCCCCAACTCTCCCCTTTACAATGGTTAAATAATTGTTATTTTGCCGAGAGGGATCACAGTTAATCCGCATGCTGAATGTTAATCTTGGCAGTTAGTATCCATGATATTTGATCGCGGTGGTTCGGGTAATCGCAAGGACACAGAACTCCCCTAATAGCGCCGCAAAAACATTTAAGACTCATACAGGGCAAAATACAAAATGAGCAACTTATTACTAAAACAGATCTGTGAACTCGATGTTTTTACCTTGCTTGTATTTAAAAGTATTTTCGACACTGGACACGCAAATAGCGCGGCCAAAGCGCTAGATGTTTCTGCCCCCAAAATAAGCCGCTGCCTCAATGCATTACGCCTAACCTTTAATGATGAACTATTTTATCGTCGTCAACAGGGGCTTAAACCGACGCCTTTAGCAGAAAGTCTCTATGTTGCTATTTGCCAGTTTACTGAATCGGTTTATCACCTCGAACAATCTGCAATCCAGATACAAAATGCGGCCATCAATACCGACTTACCGCTACATATCGCTGCTTGTAATGGCCTACTAAGCTTTTTAGCGCCTCAGTTAAGCACTCCTGAACTTGCCCAAAAGCTAGGACAAATACGCTTACATAAATGGCAGGAAAATAGCGCTGAGTTGATCCACGCAGGTGCGCTTGATTTTGGGATTACGTTCGAAAGTGCTGAAAATAAAGAATTAAGTTACACCAAACTTGGCTCAATCAATGGCATTTATATCGTTGCAGCCAAGCAACACCCACTTTGGGACGTTGAGACAAATATTACCTTAGAGCAAATTTGTCGCCATCCGTTTCTATTTCAAGAACTCAAGGGCTTTAACAGTAAAATCGATCCCTTAGAATTATTTTGCCAGCGCCAAGGTATCTTACTGCCTACCGTAGAGAAAGTGATAGACAGGGAGGAATGGTATGCCCATCTATTAACCATGAAGAGTGTGGCTTTTTGTTCTAGCATTGATATGCATACAGTTAAACATATGCCCGGATTACATCTCGAGCGCCTTAGCGACACAGAGCTTAATAGACTCCACGAAACTATGATGGCGCCACATTATTATCTGATTGAGAAACCTGCAGTTCATCGGCGTTACAGCCAAAGCCAGTGTGATCTCGTCGTGCGCTCCTTACTTGCCGCACTCGAACCAGCACACTAATACAAAAATAGATTACACACTAAGTTCGTCAACCTAGCTTACGTCATGGATGTTAAGTGGGTTAAGTGGGTTTACTGGGCTATACTTCTATTTATCCAAGGCACAATTCAATCACTTGAAAATGCCATATCGTCCCCCTATCCTCGCTCTCTTATCCCATTGCTTTTGTGCTCAAAACCTTAAGATAACGACTTAAGATTCAGGCTCTCTTAACATCGTTCATTTTGCTTAACCGAAAATGAATTCATCATTTCGGCCTAAGTTTAAAGATTGAAATTGTGATGCACATCATAGGTTAGCAGCTTAATTTCACTATTTAAAATATCAAAATGCAAAGTTTAGAATTACCATTCACAGGTGTTAAATCATCGTTCACATATCAGATACAAATTTGCAAATACCACTTTATAAGTAGATGAATCCTCCTATATTAGAGGCACTGCACACGCAGTCTTATAGATAGAAAAAGGGACGCGATGATGAAAAACTACAATAAATCTCTACTGGCACTGGCTCTCGTCAGTACCTTAAGTCTTACCGCCTGCGGGGACGGAAGCGATGGTCAAGATGGGGCACCTGGCACACCAGGTACACCCGGAACACCAGGTACTCCCGGAACACCAGGTACACCCGGAGCCCCTGCGGGTTCCTTCGCAACGACAGCTCAATCCATTACAGATCTGGCATTCACGTTAAGTCCTGCTGACATTAAAGTAACCAGCAGTGAAGGCTTCAGTGTTAAATTTACTGTTACGGGTAAAAATGCAGGCAAAGTAGTCCCTTTCAAAGGACTGGATAAAATTGCAATTTATTCTTTAACAGCAAATGAAAACACCTCAGGTACTGGCGCACCGATTGAGTGGCAAAATAATGCCACGGCAAATGCCGCTGGCACTTCGTTAACTTGTACTCTAAACGGCCTGAACGGAACTAAAAACGCTTGTACTTTAACCGAAGATACAGCGACGCCAGGCACTTACACAGCAACTTGGACTTATGGTGGCGCAGCGCCAATCATTAATCCAAATGATAATCCAAACGCAGTACACAGAGTCTTTTTACGTGCTTACAACATCGCCGATAGTACAGGTGTCGTCCTATCTGACAAGATTTTGTCTGTACCCGTTGATTTTATCCCTGCAACAGATGAATTAGGTGTATCGGGTAAAGACACAGTATCTAGTGCGGCATGTAAAAACTGTCACGGTGAAGTAGACGGCCATATCGCGAAGATTGAAGCCCACCATAACTACCAAGATGTTAAAAACTGCGTAACTTGTCATAACCCTGATCTCGTTCCAAGTGACGCACAACTGGCCGAAGGTTGGGTATTTGATTTTGCTCCCATGATCCATAGGATCCACGCAGGTCATCACATCAGTGACAGCTTAAGTGGCGAAGCAAAAGAATATTTCGGTGAAGTTGGTTTCCCATCTGATTTGAAAGAATGTAAATCTTGTCATGATGGTGCACCAAGTTATAACACCAATATTTATGCACAAGCTTGTGTGGGTTGTCATATCAATGTGAACTTCACCACTGGCGAAAACCATTCAGAATTTGGTTTAGCCCAAGCTGATGATACTCAATGTAAATCTTGCCATGGCAGCGGTAGCTTAACACCTGAAGCTGTACACAGTGTCGGTAAACGCGCTGAGTATGCAAGCCTATTCAAAGTTGACTTTACCAGTGCTGCAGTAGTGACTTCAGCAGCACCTGGAATGAAAACATTGACATTAAAAGCCAATGTGACCATGAATGGCGCTGCAATTCCTAACGGAACCGATTTAAAAGTGTATAACGCGACAACTAACCCTACTGGTATGTTTGTGGCTAACGGCTTATTACTGGGTAACGTAACCACTGATGGTACTGTTTATGCTTGGAGAGATGTCAAACCAACAGCAATCGCTCTTAAGCTTGAAAATGGTACGCTGGTCGATGGTGTATTAACCTTCGTAAAAGATATTCCCGATGCCCAAGCTGTAGGTACTATCTACGTCAGTTCAGAAGCCAACGTCTGTATCAAAGCAGGTAAAGTGAGTAGCTGTAATGCCACAGGACTTGAATTTGGCCCAACAAATCCAATTGGTAACACTGCTCCTGTTAAATTCTATAGCTTAGATACTTCTGCAGTAGTTAAAGCTCGAATGACAGATCCTGCTCGAATTACCGTAGAAGAAGCAAAATGTAACGCCTGTCACGGCACCTTAGATTATATCAAGGGCACCAGACACGGAACTTACACTTTTGATCAATGTATGAACTGTCACAACGATACAACAGGTGCATCAGGCCATAAAACAGTGGTTTCTAAAGGTGAAGACGGTAGCAAAGTCATTAATCCAGAAGTCACTTTCAATAACAAAGACCTATTCACCGTCGCCCACCGCTTCCACAGTGGTAACTTTGATGTTATCGCAGGGATCTTCCGCGATGCCAATGGTGAATTAGTCGGTTATCCATCACCAGAAACTGCATGTTCTGCATGTCACAAAGATGATGCAAAACTGTTTGCGACTGACGGTGGTTTAGCCTCTGAGAAACGTTCAATCAAAGTGGGTAGCAACTACATTAGCCCAGTAGCTGAATCATGCCGTAGCTGTCACGCTCACTCTGATGCAGCGGCTGTCGCTCACTTTAGAAGCAACGGTGCTGTGGTTGAAGCTGACGCAATGACAGATCCTAACTTACCAGTAGAATCTTGCGCAACTTGTCATGCTGAAGGTAAAACCTACGGTGTAGATAAGGTACACGCAGAGGTAGCACACTAGTACCTTTGGGTTGCCCCTGCACAACCCAAACTTTATCTCTGCAACTCATTGGGGACCTAGGGTCCCCTTTTTTATTGCTGATGATCTTCAATTGAGATTGTAGATTTAATCAGCTGAGCGGCTACATTGTGCAATACGTTGTCTAAGTAACTTAATAAAGTCCTTAGGTTCCCTATCTAAACTGTCATGGGGAATATACAAGTGATACCCTAAACGCGTATCTAACATCACGCAGCGATGCCCAAACATAGCCAATACGCCACGATAACGATCCCCTTCTATCACTAAAGGGCCAAACTCAGCGCCGAGATAAGTTTCTAAAGTCGCTAAGTCTGCATCTTGAGAGGCAGCCGTCACCAGCAAAGGTCGCTGTTCAGTTAATAATCCTGTTGCTAGACGCAGGGAAATATTATCGAGAATGGGATTTAAATGTTTCAGTTTAATGCCTAAATAAGATAACTCTATAGTATCTAAACCATTAGTCACCCGCGGAATATCGACCCGCTGAATATTATCCCAATCGATAGCCACTTTGCCGCGGCGATGAAAATAGGTCAGCCCCTTGTCATCTAATGCTAGAGTCGTTTCCGGCTCATACACCTTGGCTAAACCGAGAATGAGTGAAATCGCGCCCAAACTAAAAAACATCAAACCAACAGCAAACAAGGCCGGCCACGTCAGAAACAGTCCCAAACCCAGCACCAGACTTAAGCCCCCCAGCCAAGTTAAGGTTAACCCATTTCGTTTCGATAAAGGACGCACTGATACTATTTCTGACTCAATTGTCATTGTTCATCTTCCTGTTAAAACTCACGATCTTTAGACTGAACTTGGCAAACCACACCCTTAACTTGCCATCTTTAACTTACAGCCTTTATCCATAACCACAAACGGCCAATGTATTCGTGAATCGCCCGTTGAGAAGCCACTAAATTATCGGCGGTTAACCGCCACCCAAAATCATCTCGGCCAATAAAATCCGTTGGGGCTGCATCTGGGTGTAAGCCTTTAGCGGCGAAAATAGCCATCGCCCTTGGCATATGAGTGGCCGATGTGACTAAGCGAAAGGGCTCCTCCCCTAACTCCCACTTTAAGTATTGCGCTTCTTCTATCGTATCGCGCGCCAGTGGAAATTGAATAATTCGGCTTTTATCAACACCTAGCTCTACCGCGGCTTTAGCCATCATTTCAGCATGGGAAAATTGAGTGAGTTCACCGCCCCAGCCGCTGACGATCAACATACACTCTTGACCCAACTTAAGTTGCCGAATTCCTTCAGTTAACCTTGTAAGGGCGACGTCCGATAAGGATTGCACCGCCGTCGCTCCCGCTATATCAGCATGCCCTGAACCTAATACCATCACAAAACAAGCGCCTGCGATGGGCGTGGAATTAATCGGGTAAGCTGATTCTAACGGCCGCACTAAGGTATTCACACTCAGTTGACTGCTTAAAAACAGTAAGAGAAAAAAAGCGCAGGATACTAAGTATTTCGCCATACTGCGACGGCGCCATACTAGAAAAGAAATCAGTAATAACAATAGGATAAAGGGAATCGGCATCATCCCCTGTGAAACAACTTTCTTAACCCAAAACATGATGTCCATGCCAAGCAATCCAAAGGAGCGCAATCATAGCATCAAAATACGGGGGGAATACAACGCACATAAAGCTAGCCCAGCGTTTTACTGGGCTATTGTTTACAAGACTCTGATATCACTAGACGTTGATTTCATAGCGTAATGAGTTCACTGGTGGAGTTTATATCCTCAATAATGGATCACTTTTCCCACAACCAAGCGGCACCGCGCACTCCCGATGAACAACCGTATAGATTCTGCACCACAGGCGTATGACACTCACGTCCCACCACATAATGGGCCAGCAATGCCGGTAATCTTGGGTAAATCGCCGCGACATTCGACATTCCGCCGCCCAACACTATGGCATCGGGATCGAGCATATTTATCACATGGGCGAGTGAACGAGCGAGTCTATCCATATAACGATCAAATGCAGCAACCGCAATGGCGTCACCTTCATCGACTAATAACATAATATCGGCACCTGATTTGGCAGCAGCGCGCACGGTACCCGCTGCAGTCAAAGCCGCATTATAATCACGCACAAAGCCAGTACCTGAAATAAAGGTCTCGATACAATCGGGATTACCACAGAAGCAACGGGTGGTATTGAACTCTTCCTTAGTCATCCAAGGCAGAGGATTATGACCCCATTCACCGCCGATACCATTACCACCACCGTGAACTTTGCCGTTAATTGCCACACCCGCGCCGCAGCCAGTACCAATAATCACGCCAAACACCACAGAAGCGCCAGCGGCTGCCCCATCGACCGCCTCTGATACCGCAAAACAGTTTGCATCATTGGCAACCCGCACTTCACGCTGCAACAATTCCCCTAAATGTACATCGAGGGGCTGACCATTGATCCACGTCGAGTTAGCATTTTTGACTAAACCTGAATAGGGCGATACCACACCTGGAATACCCACGCCGACAGTGCCTTTCTCGCCAAGAGTCGCTTCCGCTTCCTTAACTAAATCAACCACCGCAGCAAGCGTGCCCTGATAGTCACGTGGCGTCGTCACACGCTTGCGAAATAGCTCATTGCCCTCATCACTCAGTGCGACTAATTCTATTTTTGTTCCGCCTAAATCGACGCCCATGCGCATCATGAATTACTACTCCAGTGTTTAGCTTGCCCTTTCATCAAGTGAGATTGATTCTAGGCAATCGTTATTTTACCCAGCCAGGAGCTGTGGCAATAAAGTAAGGGTTTAAAATGTCAGGTTTTTGATTATAAGTTAATGGTTCACCTGAGTCATAACAGACAACTGTGCCACCTGCACTTTCGAGCACAGCTTGCGCCGCTGCGGTATCCCACTCACTGGTAGGACCCAGTCTGGGGTACAGATCGGCACT
This sequence comes from Shewanella sp. SM29, assembly GCF_025654245.1. Taxonomy (NCBI): domain Bacteria; kingdom Pseudomonadati; phylum Pseudomonadota; class Gammaproteobacteria; order Alteromonadales; family Shewanellaceae; genus Shewanella; species Shewanella sp. SM29. Next base: position 220,133 of record NZ_JAKKRN010000003.1, on the reverse strand, counting down.
GCCTTCTGCCAACATACAAAACTTAAGCGAGCTACCCACGCTTAAGATGTCATGCTCACCAAACTGTTGTAAATATTGCGCTAAGCCAGGGCTCAAGTGCGAGCGACTGCCGACAATCATCGGCATTTCGCGTGGCGTGTTGGCGCCCAATAAGGGGCTCTCTTGACCCGCTTGTTGGCGCCATGCACCTAAATGTTTAGCGCCGTAATAATAGGTATCGAGCACTGGCGCATATACTACACCTGCGATAGCAACCCCTTGATGGATAAGCGCAATGTTGACGGTAAACTCGCCATTGCGCTTAATAAATTCCTTAGTGCCATCTAAAGGATCAATCAACCAATAGGTTTGCCATTGACGACGCACGTCCCACGCGATATCCGCCGCTTCCTCAGACATAATAGGAATACCGACAAACTGCTTTGCCAATGCCGCCACTATCACGTGGTGCGCGGCTAAATCGGCGGCCGTCACAGGGCTATCGTCCCCCTTATGGCTCACCGAAAAGTCATCTTGACCATAAACCGTCATAATGGCATCGCCTGCGGCTTTGGCAATCACGACCACTTGCTGTAGATCTTGTTTGGTCAATGTCTGCGCTATTGTCGTCTTGTCTGTCACTGAAACTTCCTTAATGCGTTAAATATCTTGGCATTATGCCATTGTCATCCAAGGGGAATTTAGAACAAATTCATCATACATCAAGCAAAATAGACTAAGACTCGCGGCTTAAACCGCGGCGCGCAAAACCACAGATACACAAAGTGATTATGATACTAAGGCAAGCCATTAGCGCTGAGAAGAGGCTTAAGTCCAGCTGCATTCGTATTCACAGCCTATGTTTTCATATTGATAGTCTAAAGCCGTCGCTTAAATCTGATTATTGGCGGGCTTATTGTTTTCGACAGCGTTAATCACTCAGACGACGTAAACACTTAACGCCTGATTAAAGCAGCCTAAAGCAAAATGTGAGTCACGCTCATTATCGTCAAGATAACCACCGCAACATGCAATTCAGTTGCTGACGCCAATCTTGCCACTCGATCTGTTCAGGCATCGACAGTGCATTATTCGTAGCCAAAGTAGAGCGTAATTTACCACTATTCAACACGCTATAACTCGGTCTTTTTGCCAAACTCACGCCGCGATTTAATGCTTGTTTAGCATAGTGAGCGCTGGTAATCGGCTGGATAACCACAGGTTGACTTAACAGATTGAGCGCTAGGGCTTGTCGCTGGATTTCACAGGCAAATTCATACCAACTGCATTGGCCTTGAGCGCTGTAATGAAATACGCCCGAGCACTGTTGCATGACTAATTGCCAAATCACCTTAGCGAGTGCATCACTCCACGTCGGACAGCCGATTTGATCGACTATCACCTGCAATCTTGGTTGAGTGCGCATCAAGTTCAGCATGGTTTGGACAAAATTATGCCCATCTTGACCGTAGAGCCATGAGGTACGCACAATCGTTGCATCCTCGCCCAGAACAGCCAATAACTTCTGCTCGCCGAGCAACTTACTCGTACCGTAAGCAGACAACGGCTCGGGAGCATCAAGTTCAACAAATGGCCTTGGTAAATGAACTTGGTTTGGGTTTGGGTTTAAAGCTGAGTCTGGATTTTGATACTGCTCAGCGCCAGTTTCTCTAACATCACGAACAGCATGACCACCAAACACATAATCGCTCGACACATGCAGTAAGCGGGCGCCCGACAGCCAACATTGCTGCGCCAGTAACTCAGGGCCGAGTGCATTCACGCGATTCGCTTCGATTGCATCATGCTCAGCTGCGTCGACCGCATTATAGGCCGCACAATTGATCACCCAGCTTGGTCGATATTGATCAAATACGGCGGCAATATTGGCGGCATCCGTAATGTCTAACTGACTACGACTTAGCGCATAAAGCTTAAGTGGTACGACTGAGTTTGCACTTGTACTTGTGCTGGTATTTGGGGCTAGCTCACCAATATCGGCAGCGACTCTCAGCAAGGCCTGAGCGAGCTGACTCTTCGCACCAGTGATTAACACCACTTGAGGAGTGTTAGCGTCTGTGGCACTAGCCACCCCGCATTGAAATGGCGTCACTTTAGTTGCCACTATTTTCATCACTAATCAACAGCATGGCTCATCGTCACTGAATAAGGGGATCAAATCAGCAACGGTTTCATGGCCACGGGCGGCTAAAAAGGCTAAGAGTGCTGAAGGACTACGATTGAGTAATCGTGATGGCGGATAAGCCACTTCATCGATAATCGCTTGCGCCCGCGCAAAACCGCCTAAGCTAAAAGCCACATGGGAATCAGAGCCCATAACTAAAATCGTGCCAAATTCCTTGGCCGCTTTGGCAATCGCAGTGCAATTAGCTTCGCTGCCCTTACGGGACACTTCAAAGGAGGAATTGTTAATTTCGAGCGCCACACCGTATTCGGCAGCGGCGCGGGCAACAGCTTCAATATCAATTGGATAGGCTGGATTACCTGGATGAGTAATGATATCAACCTTGCCGCTCTTAATCGCATTAATCATGGCCTCTGTGTGAGTTGCTTTATCTGACGGAGGATAGACGGGCTCATGAAATCCTGCGAGCACAATATCGAGCTGCTTTAAATAATCACCAAAGAAATCAATCTCGCCGTTGATATTTTTGATATTAGCTTCGATACCCCGCAAAATCCCGACGCCATCAACCATACGTGGCAAAACTCTTAAATTCACAAAGTGCCAAAAATGCGGCGCATCGGCCATCGCAGGCCCATGATCTGTGGTGGCAAATAGGCGAATCCCCTTCTGCTTTGCCACCGCTAAGTAGTCATGAATCGTGCTATAAGCATGGCTCGAAGCCACAGTATGGGTATGAGTGTCGACTTGGTACTGCATGGTTCACCTCAGTCAAATGATTCAATCAATTTAGAAAAACTGGCCACGATTTAGCTAAAGAGCGATAACAGTTCATCGGCGCTTCCTTGCCATGTGCCCTTGCCTTTACCTTCGAGAATACTGTCCGCCAAACTTTGCTTATGCTGCTGCATTTCTTGGATTTTTTCTTCTACTGTACCTTCTGCAATCAGCTTATAGACAAAAACGGGCTTATCTTGGCCGATACGATGGGCTCTATCCGTAGCCTGTTTTTCCGCCGCAGGATTCCACCAGGGATCATAGTGGATCACAGTATCCGCCGCGGTGAGATTGAGCCCAGTGCCGCCCGCTTTTAAGCTGATTAAGAACACAGGCGTATCGCCCTCTTGGAACTTATCTATCTGCGCTTGGCGCAGGCGAGTTTGTCCTGTGAGCTTACTGTAATCGAGCCCCAAGTCCACCAGCTCAGCTTCAATCAAGCTGAGCATGCTAGTGAACTGGCTGAAGATCAATATCTTACGCCCCTCTTGCACCATTTCTGGTAAGTTCTGCTTCAGCCAGTCTAACTTAGCATTATTCTTCACTTTCTGCGCTTGCTCTAACTTCACCAAGCGCGGATCGCAGCAGGCTTGGCGCAACTTAAGTAAGGCATCGAGAAACTCGATATGACTGCTACCAACGCCTTGAGTGGCAAATAAATCCCGCAGTTTTTTCTCCATCACCAGTCGAATACTCTCGTAGAGATTTCGCTGATCTTTTTCTAACTCTAAACTCTGGTAAATTTCGGTTTTAGGGGGTAATTCACCGACCACTTCATCTTTGGTTCGACGCAACACAAAAGGCGCAATCCGCTGACTCAAGATTTGTGCTTGCTCCATATCGCCATAACGTTCGATTTTGTGCCTAAAGGATTTGTTAAAGAAGGCATTCGTGCCGAGTAGTCCGGGCAAACAAAAATCCATCAAAGACTTAAGTTCACCTAAGTGATTTTCAAGCGGCGTACCCGACAGGCACAATCTAAACGGCGCTTTAAGATCTTTAATCACTTGAGTCACTTTCGCCTGCGCATTTTTTATCTGCTGCGCTTCATCCAGCACGATATGTTCAAACATCTGCCGTTGATAATAGTCACTGTCGCGCACGATCAGCGGATAGGTCGTCACCACAATATCAAACTCATTTAAGCGTTCGAGTAAAGGCTTGCGTAAAGCACCATGAATAACGACTAGCTTTAACGAAGGCGCAAATTTCGCGGCTTCTTTCGCCCAATTACCCACCAAGCTCGTTGGGCAAATAATTAAACTCGGTGAACAACTTGCCACTGTGGATTTTAGTTCTTGCTGCTTAAGTAAAAAAGCCAAGGTTTGAATGGTTTTACCCAGCCCCATATCATCGGCCAAAATACCGCCAAGCTGATATTCCTTTAAGAAACAGAGCCAATTTAAGCCTTGCTGTTGATACTGGCGTAACTCAGCATTTAAGTTGTCTGGGACTGTGACCTCTAACACACCGTTAAAATTTTCGAGCTTAGTCGCTAAACTGCGCACTCGTTCACCATTAAGCAAACGAATATCACTGTCGGCAAAATCATTTAATAAGTGGGCACGGTATTTAGGCAAAGACACGCTGTTGCCTTTGTGGCTATCGAACAGTTCTAAAATAATGCTGATCAGCGGCTTAATCACGCTGGCTTTGACTTTTAACCAATCACCATTTGGGCTGGGTAACAGCAGCTCTGCATCATCGGCGGGCTCACCGTACTGCTTAAGCCAAGTGGCAATTAAGGGCAGCATAGGCACTATTTGACCATCGATGTCAGCATTCAGTGACAGAGAAAACCAACCCTCTTGCGTATCATCCAGCTCAATCGCCAGCGGAGTATCAATGACATTTAAGCTGAAATTGTCGGCAAAATGTACTTGGTAACCTAAAGCCTCTAGCGCCGGGATTTCCTGTTGAATAAAGTGCAACCAAGCATCAATCGTTTCAGGCAGTGAACCTAACCCCCAAATACTGACATAGCTGCCACTGTTAGGGATAAAAGAAGGCGCAAGCTCCACCAGTTCCAATGCCATCAAACGATTAATCGCATCCATTTCCGCATCGAGTTGACGCGCGACTTGATAGGTTTTGCCTTGATGAGTGACTAAGGAAAAGGGCTCGTCGGGATACTGACCGCCGAGCACCACATCTTGATAGATAAACTCCAGCAGCACTAATGGCTGCGCCATAGCAAACTCAGGTAAATCCTGCGATGTTAAGGTCAACCTAACTTGAAGCGGCACTTGCAGCTCGACAAAATCAATCAAAGCAGGTGTAGGTACCGTTTTCGCCGAAAAATGCTTAATCAATTTGTGGCTCACCAGTTCAATCTGTGAGCTAGGCACCGGCGGCATCTGGCTGAGTAATAACAGCTTTTCAACACTGATCTCGGTATCCAATGCGCCAACTTTAAAATAATCTAAATCGATATAAGTCGGTGGCTCACAGGGGATCAGCTCCCAATTGTCCTTATTGGGCAGTATTAACTGCATTTGTTTATGCTCGGCATCCTTATCTAGCCAAATGAATTCGGGCTTGCTCGCTTCACCTCGGGTGAGCGGTAAACGACTCTCTTCCCAAAAACACCGCCCAGTGACGAGCATTTTTTCCAGTGCCATGGCACCTAACTGAGCTTTAAGATACAGACGCGAGGCACCATGGCGACGGGTTGACATGATGAGATTGATGATGAGCACGTCTTCTGCGCCAATCCAAGCGGGCATGTAATATTGCACGTCGGATAAAGCGATTTTCGAGCCTTTGTTATAGCCACCATTCTTCGCCAACTTGCCTTTTCTTAGCTCAAGAAAGACACCGTTATCATCTTTAGATAACACGTACAGCACGCGATCGTCGTAGAGTAAATCAACATTTGAAACCGTGAGATCATCACTTTCGTCTAGCAGATGTAACCACTGAGCAATACGTTGATCTTCAACGGTTCTATCACTCAGTAAACTGTAAAGTACGGCAGCAATATGTTTGCAATGCCCAGTGGCGGGACATGAACAGAAGCCATTCATGATCAACTTATGGTTCATGCTGACAAGGCGAATATCCTGCCGATAGGGCTGGGATTCCGTCCCCATGACACGACCTTCAATATGACGAAAATCGGCGTTCGCTTTGGCGCTCAACACCCGTCCCTTCATCACATAATCACGGGCGCGCATTAAGGTTGGCGGCGTGAATAATGACTCAATCGTGGTTCGAGTCAATTGGATAGGATCTTGGGGGGACAAGCGATTCATGTAAAAACCTTGAAACTAAAAACATCAACGCCGAGCAATAGCAAGCCATTGCCGCGCGACATTTATCAATAAGTTGTGTGGGATTGTATTGAAAGCCTTGGCCGAAAGCCAGAATGATAGCCACGATAGACAGTACCACCATGCCCGCAGGATAAAAATAACAAACTTATCCGCAGACATGGAACTGGCCTTACTTAGATGTAAACAATTGATAAACAATGCTTTACTATTAATAGCCAAGCATTAACTGTTACCGCCAAACGCTAAATTTTCGCTTTAGCGTCAGTGGCTTTAGCCCCAGCACTTTTTTTATCAGCAATGTAGCGGTCGACCAGTGTTTCTAAGATATCCAAAGGAACTGCACCATTCTTCAGAACTACATCGTGGAAATCCCTGAGATCGAACTTATCACCTAAGGCCAACTTGGCTTTTTCGCGCAGTTCGAGAATTTTCATCATGCCGACTTTATAAGCCGTCGCTTGACCTGGCATAACGATATAACGCTCAATCTCTGCCGTGACATCACGATCGGACATGCCAGTATTTTTCTTCATATAGTCAATCGCTTGCTCGCGAGTCCAACGGCTATGATGAATACCTGTATCTACCACTAGACGCACAGCGCGGAACAACTCTGCCTGCAGACGACCAATATTATCAAAGGGATCCTTTTGAAAACCGAGCTCCCACGCCAAACGTTCGCTATATAAAGCCCAACCTTCAATGTACGCCGTAAAAGGCGCCATCTTACGAATAAGTGGCATACCTTCTAACTCCATCGCCACCGCAATTTGGAAATGATGCCCAGGGATCCCCTCGTGGTAGGCTAAAGTGCGCATACCGTATTTAGGCGTGGCCTTGATGTCATATAAATTGGCATAGAAACGCCCTGGACGACTACCGTCAATCGCGGGCTGCTGATAATAGGCACCTGGCGCTGTTTTCTCTTTAAACTCAGGAATACGCACCACTTCCATGCCCGCTTCGGGTCGAATACGAAAGGCATCACTGAGTCCCGCATTCACTTCATCAAGAATCGCTTGATAATCGACGAGGATTTGCGCCCTACCCGCATCGCTATCCTCGTAGTAAAACTTAGGATCGGCGGCTAATGCTTCAATCGCGACCGAGAAACCTTGGCCCACATCGTAACCTTCAGCGGCTAATATAGTCATGATTTCATTTTGAATGCGATCTACCTCTGCCAGCCCTTTGGCATGGATTTCATCCGCAGTGTAATTGGTGGTCGTGAAGAACTTCAGCAGTTGCTCATAAGCAAGGTTGCCATTAGGCAGCGCCCAATAACCATCATCCGTCCCAGCTTTGGCTTGTAGCTGGGTAAGGTAGTCGATAAATAATTGATACGCTGGATGCACGTAACCTTTAATGTCCGCTTCCGCCGCTGCCAATAACCGTGCTTGCTCATCGGCACTGATATCCGTGTCAGCCAATTTAGTTTTGAAGGAACTGTAGAGAATATTGTCTTGCACTGGCATCGCGACAAACTCATTCATCTCGGTCAGAACACGCTCAATCACAAACTTTGGCGGGATAATCCCCTTAGCCTCACGAATTTTTAAACCTTCGAGAGTTTGCGCAAACTTAAGTTTCACCTTTTGTAAACGCGACAGATAGTTTTCAGCATCGCCCACAGAATGCACTTGGTGCTGCGCCTGCATAAAGCTTGGATACCCGTTTTGCACGCCAAACAACTGATTCAGCGGATAGTTATGGTAACGATAGGGCTCAGAGACCAATGCGAAATCGGCAAGATATAAGGCTATATCCTTGGATATGCGTTGATTTTCATCTAAATCCGTATCGGAATAGCTCAATAAGGTTTCACGCAGATCTCGCACTTGCGCGAAAGTCTTATCCATCGCCTCTGGACTATCATCATCCAAATCGGCGTTATGGCCTGTAATCCCTACCGATTCTAAGAAACCCAATGAGGTTAAGGTCTCAGGGCTTTCGAAAGCCATCTTGACCACACTGCGGTCTAGAAATGCGCGAAAGAAAAACGGCTTTTTCGCAAACCATTCATGGGCGGCCAGCGCCACTAATAACAGCACTAAGACTAAGCTGCCGAGTCCAATCCGTTTTAGTACTGTTTTCAACGTCATTCTCCATTCTTATTATATTCAATCTAAAGTTATCGCCCTGAATCCATAGCTCAAGCACGTTTTTATTGGATGACGAGAATACCATTAACCACAAATAAGCAACAATTCAATAACGTAACGAATCATGACAGAATCCTTACCTAAGCATACAAGCCGCATTTAAGCCTAATGGAACGGATTAAAAGGTTAATCGCAAGTCAGTCGTGGCAAACATAAAAAATATTTTCACACTAGACAACAATCAAAAATACAATATAAATGATTGAATATTAATAGTTATATCTAATTTCGCACTCAATAAGTCGCAAAAAAGCAGTTTCAATATGAGAGGTATTTAAAAATAAAACTATACAAACCCCTAGAGTATGTTAATCTGCACTCCGGCCTGTGATTCAGACCTATTTATAAGCAATATTATGTATTTGAAAACCTTCGCTACGCCTGTAATATTTTTTTTGCTGTCATGAAGCTTTCCACTCATAACTTATCATCAATGTAAATAATTCTATTTCTGGCTAACATACCGCATAATTGCGAATTATTTGTTTGAAAATTTTGGAGACATTCATGTCTAAAACTACTGGTGTAGTTAAATGGTTTAACGAAGATAAAGGTTTTGGTTTTATTTCTCCTGACAATGGTGGCGCTGACGCATTCGTTCATTTCCGCGCAATCGTTTCAGAAGGCTTTAAAACTCTTGCTGAAGGTCAAAAGGTTTCTTTTGACATCGAACAAGGCCAAAAAGGTCCTCAAGCTGCGAACGTAGTTATTCTGTAATTAGACTTTGTCTAATTTAAGTTAACAAGTTCCAGACAAAAATGCCGACACTATGTCGGCATTTTTATATCTGCATTTTCATCGATCTCAAAAGAGTGACCCTCAGGCCTTTAGCCATGTAGGAGCTTAGCCTCGGCTTTCTCAAGTCTTCGTGGTTTACCTACTATCAGTAAGATATCCCCTGCACGAAAAACCCAGTCCTGCTCAGGATGTTCCACTTCGGCGCCATTGCGACGAATCGCCCTTAACTCTACTTTCAATGTTTCCCACAAGATATCGGCAACCGTTTTACCAATCGCGTCAGCCCCACGCGGTAATGCCACCGCATGCAATGACTCTAAAGTAAAATCAGTTTCTGTGCCGGAAAAGAAGCCGTGTAAAAATTGATAATGATTGCGCCGCTCAGATTCTAGCCGTTTTAGGATCCGTGCCAATGGCACACCACATTGGTGTAATACCTGCGATACTAACATCAAGCTCCCCTCTAAAGACTCAGGGATCACTTGATTAGCTCCCGCCTTTTTAAGCAAGTCTAGATCGCTGTCGTCTTTAGTTCTAACTAAAATTTTAGCCTCTGGTGCCAATAACTTACATAAAGGTAAGACTTCTTCTAAACTACGTGACTCACAAAAAGTGATAACGATCATCTTGGCCTGTTTAACGCCCATTTGTTTTAAAATTGCCCGTTTACACACATCACCGAAATAAATAGGTTCGCCAGCACGACGCGCTTCAGTGACACGCGTTGGATCGAGATCCAATACCAGATAGGGTACAGCTTCAGTTTTTAAAAAACGGGCAATGGTTTGTCCTACTCGGCCGTAACCAAAAATCATCACCAGCTCATGATCATCCATCATCAATGGCACAGCTTCATCCACATGCTTTGCTTGACGGATCCCCAGCACCCACTTAGCAATATCCACACTATGCCGAACTAACCAAGGAGCTATTGCCATGGAAAGCACGGCGACCATGACTAATATGGTACTGATCTCATTATTTAAAAGTTGATAGTTGACCGCTAAAGCCAATACCACAAAACTGAACTCCCCCACTTGAGCTAAGCTCATAGCCGTACTCATCGCAATTCGAAAAGGCTCGCCTACTAATCTTAAAATGCCATGAATGATCAGCGCCTTACCTAGCACAACAGCCACTAAGATCAGCAGTATCTGCCACCAGAAACGCATCACTAAGGTAAAGTCCAGCATCATGCCAATGGAGATGAAAAACAGTCCCATCAATAGATCGCGAAACGGTCGTATATCCGCCTCAAGTTGGCGGCGGTACTGGCTTTCTCCCAGCAGCATACCCGCCATAAATGCCCCCAGCGCCATAGATAATCCTAGCCACTGAGTAAAAGCCCCTGTGACAAGCGCAACGACTAAGGTCGATAATACAAACAGCTCATTGGAGCGAGAACGCGCAACCTCATCAAATATCCGCGGCAACGCCCACTTACCAAACGCCATTAAGAGGAAAAAGGCCAATATGCCTTTGAGCAAGGCAAAGGCGATATCCGCGACCATCAAAGGTTCGCCGCCATTGGCCAGTAATGGCAATAGGATCAACAACGGCACAACCGCTAAATCTTGGAACAAAAGCACGCTGACGGAGAGTTCGCCGTGGCGGCGCCTCAGCCATCCCTGTTCATTGAGTAATTTGAGGACAATAGCAGTAGATGACAACGCGATGGCAGCACCGATAACCAAGGCTTCAACCCAATTCAGGCCTCACAATAGGGCCACGCCCATGGTCAACAGGGTCGTGATCACCATCTGCGCACTGCCTAAGCCAAATACAGTTCGGCGCATGGCCCACAGCCGCGGCACAGAGAACTCTAAGCCTAAGGTAAACATCAGCAGCACAACGCCAAGCTCGGCGACAGATTGCATTTGATGCTGGGTAAACCAATGAAAACCACTCGGGCCACTCACAACCCCTGTGAGTAAATAAGCCAGAATTGCGGGTAGGCCCAAACGACGCAGCACAGCAATGGCCACAATGGCAATCACGAGCATAAGTAATACTTGGATTAAAAAGCTATGTTCCATTGGGGGCTATGACTCCTGTCAAAATGCTGACGTGTCAAAAAATCTAACGCTGAGTTTTAAGCTTAACTGAATGACTAACAAAGACAAATTTTATTAACAAATATTGCGGCACGGTATTTGCTTAGACTAGGTTAGAGATGTATCGCACTAACATTTGCTGGAGTGATGATTATGGACTTTGGCCTAGCGACCGAGCTGTATCCCGACGAATATCGCTATCAAACAGAACATTATAGTCCCAATGATAATCCATTGGACTTGATACAAGTGATCCAACAACTGCATGCCAGTTTAGATCCTAGGACAGTCTTTGCCTGCTATGGCAAAGTGCTGGGACAACACTTGCCGATCCAAGGCGTGCGCTTAACCTATAGCGAGCACAAATTCAGCTGGGGCAAACGTTATGGTATCAGCGTCAAACGACAGCTCATGTGTGCAGGAATGCCATTAACGATTCAGTACCAACTGGTGACGCCATTTACGCCATCACAAACCTCAAACTTACAGGATATTGAACCGCTGTTATTGCAACCTTTATTAAATGCGTTGCAATATCAAGAAATGTCGATGCAAGCTATGTTTGACTCGCTCACTGGCTTAGGCAATCGCCATTATTACAGTCAGAGTCTCAGTAATGCGACCGCCAGAGCCCATCGAAAACAAGGAGCAGTCGCTCTGATAGTGCTTGATCTTGATAACTTTAAACAACTTAATGATAAATTCGGCCATAAATGTGGTGACTATATTCTGAAGGAATTTGGTGACATCATTCGTGTAACCATACGCAATACAGATCAAGCCTTCAGGATTGGTGGTGATGAATTCGTCATTATTGTCCAAGGCAATATTCATGCGGCTGGCTTGTTATGTGAACGGATTGTCTCGGTAATCAATCAGCACAGTAGTTTCAATCAATTTGGGGTGAGCTGTAGTTTAGGGGCGGCAGAATCACACGATACCATTGAAGCCGAACAACTTTATGAACTTGCCGATAAGGCGCTTTATCAAGCCAAAGCCGCCGGACGTAACTGCTATAAACTCAGCCAAAATCAATTAGTTTAACACGCGCAGGGATGCCAAATGAAATGCGATAACTCACTCGCAGCGCGTACCCCATAAAGGTCTAAATCAAACTGACGCGCTGCGTTCCACTCTCCTCTCGCTTTCCTAGAACACACCAATATTCCAAGATGAACTCTCGACTAGAATTCCTTTACTTCCTCAACAAGCACCTGTAAACCAAGTCCATTCGACTCAACAATAAAGCCCTTTTCAACCCACAGTCCAATTGCCATCACCAGTTGCTCGCCATAAAACACAAACCCCACCTTTTCGCGTACCCAAGGAGGAATGGCAAACTCTTGCCACAGTTTCTTTAATTCTCGCCCCTTACCCCGAGAATGCGGGTGGCAGCGAAATTGTCCCGCAAGTTGATAACGCACACTAACGACTTCATTAGGCCAAGGTAAACGGACTCTGGGACCTTGTTTTGTCACTATCAACCTAATCTGCTCACCATTCGCTAAGCCCGCAGGCGACACGACTAATTCGGTACTATCTCCCTGTAATAAAGAAATAAAGTCATGCTGTGGCAACGTCCAACTCACAGGCTGAGTGTGACGTTTGTGAGTTTGATACTTGAATAAATAGACTTGATTAGCAAAGCGACGGATTTCACACTCGCCCACTCGAATATGCACTTTAGCATCGTCTTTCGCGTTAAGAAGCTGAGTGATGATTTGCTTAAGCTGCACCTTTGAGGGCAAGGCGAATCCTTGGGATTCAATAAAGCCACGTAAGAGTAACGCTTGCCAGTCGACTGACTGTTCGGCAAAACCATCGAGCTTGAATACACTTTGAGTATGGTAAGGCGCTTGGGTTAACCATAAAGGTAAACGTTCACTCACCTGTAAATCCAGCGTCGCCTGTTGTTCGGCGCACAATGCCGCACTGCGACTCGCGGTTGTCGCAATACTCGGCCAACGCGCTTTTAAGCGGGGAATGATTTCTAAGCGTAAAAAATTTCGATCGTACTTATCGTCTTGATTACTTTCATCTTCGATATGCACTAAGCCTTGCTGTTTTGCGTAGGCTTCAATTTGCTCACGGCTGATATCCAATAAAGGCCGCAGTTGTCTGCCTTGTGCTAATGCTTGAACTTGTCCCATGGCCGCCAATCCTTTTGGTCCTTGTCCACGTTTCAGCGCCAGCAGAATAGTCTCAAGCTGATCGTCTTCATGGTGAGCCGTCAGCAACACATCATTGGCACTTAAATGCCGCTCAATCGCCTGATAACGGACTTTTCGTGCTTCAGCTTCAAGGCTCAATCTTGGCCCACGATTAACCGTGACTCGCTCAACTATCACGGGCAGGTCGTAATACTGGCCCCGCTCAAGGCAATGCTGTGCCCAAGCCTCAGCGTTATCGCTTAGGCCATGGTGTACATACACTAGCTGATAATTAAACTCCGGATGTTTCCGTGCAAACTGGCTTAAACCAAAGGCCAAGACTTCGGAATCAACCCCACCACTGTAAGCCAGTACTAACTTGCTGTCAGGCGCTAAGGATTGCGCAGCCAGAAAATCACAGATATGCGCGCTGAGATCGCCAGCAGTCAATGCTTCGTCAAACTTAGCCGACATAAGTTAACTTCATCTGTTTACACCTAAGACATTCACCAACATTAGAATAAAATTCTCACCTTGTTTGGCCCGAGGAGCGATTCGAGCGAGAGCATCAAGTCATCGGTCGGATTCACTCGCCAAGCATCAGCTAACCTAAACTGACCTTTGGCTTGAGCTTGAGTGTAATTGATCACCACAGGCACAGCACCGTTACGCCACGGGCTTAGGGCTTGCTCGAAAGTGTCTAACGCCGATGGCGTTAACTCGCTGCCATCCATATCAATTTCCAGCGCCTTGGCAAAGTGGCTGCGCGCCTCACTGATATCAATGATGTTACGCGCCGTCATGCGGTTGCCGCCGGCAAAATCATCGTAACTCACCTCACCTTCACAAATGAGGATGCGGTCTTTCTCCAGCAGATGATTAAATTTTTCAAAGGCTTCGGTAAACAACATGATTTCAAGACGTGCGCTCTTATCATCGAGTGTCAACAGGCCCATTTTCGAGCCGCGCTTGGTCAGCATCACTCGCGTTGCCACCACTAACCCCGCAGCCTTAGCGGTTTTACCCCGTTCGGTGGGATGCACATCTTTCAAACGACCGGACGTGTAATGCTTAAGCTCTTTTAAATATTGATTGATCGGATGACCAGTCAAATACAAGCCTAAGGTTTCGCGCTCGCCTTCGAGCCAAATTTTATCTGGCCATGGGGTACATTCGACAAACTGCTGCTTACTGTCTTCGGGTTCACTGTTGAGCAAACCAAACATATCGTGTTGGCCAATCGCCTCGGCTTTGGCATGTTGATCGGCGGCGCGAATCGCTTCGGGCAAGGTTGCCATCATAGACGCACGATGCGGCCCAAGAGTATCGAGTGCACCCGCGCAGATCAGCTTTTCAATCACGCGCTTATTGAGCTTTTTCAAATCGATACGGGCACAGAAATCGAATAAATCCACGAAGGGGCCATCTTTACGCGCCTCTAAAATCGATTCAACTGGACCTTCACCCACGCCTTTAATGGCGCCAATGCCATAAACAATGCGCAAATCATCATCGACGGTAAATTTGAACAAGCCTTTGTTCACATCCGGAGGAATGAGCGGTAATCCCATACGCTCGCATTCATCGACCAAAGTCACAATTTTATCTGTGTTGTCCATATCGGCCGACATTACCGCCGCCATAAACTGCGAAGGATAATGGGTTTTTAGCCATAAGGTCTGATAAGACACAAGCGCATAGGCGGCTGAGTGAGATTTGTTAAAACCGTAGCCGGCGAACTTTTCCACTAAGTCGAAGATCTTCATCGACAAGTCGCCGTCGACGCCGTTATTGATTGCGCCCTCTTTAAAGATACTGCGCTGCTTGGCCATCTCTTCGGGCTTTTTCTTACCCATAGCACGGCGCAACATGTCGGCGCCGCCAAGGGTGTAACCCGATAACACCTGTGCAATCTGCATCACTTGCTCTTGATACAGAATAATACCGTAGGTCGGCGATAGCAGTTCTTTTAGTGATTCATGCTGGTACTGTGAATCGGGATAAGACACTTCTTCGCGCCCATGCTTACGCTCGATGAAGTTATCTACCATGCCCGATTGCAAAGGCCCAGGGCGGAACAATGCCACCAGTGCGATCATGTCTTCAAAACAGTCGGGCTGCAGACGTTTAATCAAATCCTTCATACCGCGGGATTCCAACTGGAATACCGCTGTGGTTTCATATTTTTGCAACAAGCGGAAAGATGCAGCATCCGTTAACGGAATCGCTTCGATACGCACAGGTGGGCGACCGTTTTTGACCTCGACCTTGTTCACCATCTCCAGTGCCCAGTCGATAATGGTCAAAGTACGTAAACCCAAAAAGTCGAATTTAACTAAACCTGCGGTTTCGACGTCGTTTTTATCGAATTGTGTTACTGGGTTTTTACCTTCAGCATCGCAATAGAGCGGCGCAAAATCGGTAATTTTTGTCGGTGCAATCACCACACCACCCGCGTGTTTACCGGCGTTACGCGTCACACCTTCGAGCTTGCGACACATGTCGATCAGATCTTTTACGTCTTCATCGGCATCATAGGATTCTTGCAGGGCTGGCTCGACCTCAAACGCTTTTGCCAGCGTCATCCCAGGTTCTGGTGGAATGAGTTTAGAAATTCGGTCAACGAAGCCATAGGGATGACCCAGCACGCGGCCAACGTCGCGAATAACCGCTTTTGCCGCCATAGTTCCGAAGGTGATGATTTGCGATACCGCTTCGCGGCCGTACAATTCGGCCACATGGTCGATCACTTCATCACGTCTATCCATGCAAAAGTCGACGTCAAAGTCGGGCATAGAAACCCGCTCAGGGTTGAGGAATCGCTCGAACAGTAAGTCAAATTCCAATGGGTCTAAGTCGGTAATCTTAAGCGCATAGGCCACGAGTGAACCCGCGCCCGAGCCCCGACCAGGCCCTACTGGAATACCGTTATCTTTACCCCATTGGATGAACTCCATTACGATCAAGAAGTAACCGGGGAACCCCATCTGGTTGATCACTTTAAGTTCAATGTCGAGGCGCTCATCGTATTCGCCGCGTTTCTCGGCGCGCACCTCAGGATCAGGGAACAAAAACTCGAGCCGCTCTTCAAGGCCTTTCTTCGAACAATCGACCAGAAAGTCTTCGATGGACATATCGCCCGTCGGGAAGTTGGGCAGGAAATATTCGTATAAACGGATCGTTACATTACAGCGTTTAGCGATTTCGACACTGTTCGCCAACGCCGCAGGAATGTCGGCGAATAGTTCACACATTTCCTCTTCGCTACGCAAATACTGCTGTTCACTGTATTTTTTAGGTCGACGAGGATCGGCAAGGGTAAAGCCATCGTGAATTGCCACCCGAATTTCGTGGGCATCAAAATCTTCGGGTTTAAGAAACACCACCTGATTAGTCGCCACCACAGGGATGCCCTTCTCCTGCGCTAAGGCCACAGCCATATGCAGATAACGCTCTTCATCGGGTCGACCTGTGCGGATAAGTTCGAGGAAATAACGGTCAGTGAAATGGGTCTGATAAAACTCACATAAAGATTCGACTTGTGTGCCATTGCCCTTGAGCAGTGCCTTACCCAGATCGCCTTCTTTGGCGCCCGATAACAGCAAAATGCCTTCGTTATAAGTGAGTAACCACTCTTGGTCTATCACTACACGGCCGGCCACTTGGCCACGCAAATAGGCTTGACTGATGATTTGAGTCAGATTCTGATAACCGACATTATTCATCGCAATAATGGTTAAGGCGCATAATTCGCCTTCAAATCCGGGCACTTGCATCCAAAAATCGGCACCAATAATCGGCTTGATCCCCGCACCATGGCAACCACTGTAAAACTTCACCAAACCACAAAAGTTATTTTGGTCAGTCAAGGCGACCGCGGCCATTCCCTGCGCTTCCACCTGCGCCAAAATAGGCTTGACCTTGGCCACGCCATCGGTCATAGAGAAGTCACTGTGGACACGAAGATGCACAAAACGAGGATCGGACATAATTAGGATTATCTTTGAATAGCAGGTTAACAATAACTAGAAAGCAGACTAACAAAGTCACGCAGCCAGAGCCAGTGACTTTGCTGGATAACGGGAACTTATACCCAAACAACCTGAAACTCGTATCTTCAGGTAGCTTGGGAGCACAGCTTACAGTCCCAGTAATGCCTTGACGGGTTTAAAACTTTTACGATATTGGTCAAACACCCCATGTTCGGCGATGGCCTCAAAATGCGCCTTAGTCGGATAGCCCTTATGCTTAGCAAAACCGTATTGCGGATAAGCAGCATCGAGCACATCCATCTCACGATCCCGCGTCACTTTGGCGATAATCGATGCGGCACTAATACTGGCAATTAAACCATCACCTTTAATGATGCTGTGACTGGTAAGCGAGGCGCCATTATGGGCAACAAATGCCGGACTGCGATTGCCATCGACTAACACCAACGCAGGCGCAATCTTAAGCCCTGCAACCGCGCGCTGCATTGCCAACATAGTGGCATGCAAGATATTAAGCGTATCGATTTCAGCAGGACTTGCGCGGCCCACGTGATAACACAGGGCTTTTTCACAAATCTCATCAAACAAAGCTTCGCGGCGCTTCTCACTGAGTTTCTTGGAATCATTCAGACCACTGATGGGCTTGTTTGGATCTAAAATCACAGCCGCAGTCACTACATCGCCGACTAAAGGCCCACGGCCGACTTCATCCACACCAGCAATTAATCCCGTCGAAAAGGCCAGCAAATCGGCGTCGGTTAAACTTTTAAAAGTTGCCACTAGTTAGCCTCCAGCGATTTAGCATGACTTGGTTTAGGCTCAACCAGTGCCATTACCGCTTCAGCGGCTTTTAAGCTCGCATCACGGCGTAACACTTGGTGCAGGGCATCAAACTCAGCTTTGAGCGGCGTAAAATCTCGATTTAACTCGACTGTGACCGCCGCAGCTATTTTCTCTGGCGTGCAATCTTCTTGAATGAGCTCAGGGACGAGATCTTTTCCAGCCAGTAGATTCGGTAAAGAAAAACGCTCGACCTGCATCATGCGCTTAGCAATCCAATAGGTCATAGGGCTAACACGATAAGCCACCACCATTGGACGCTTAACCAACATGGCTTCTAACGTCGCAGTGCCTGATGCTAATAAAATGCCATCGGCAGCCGCCATGACTTCGCGCGACTGACCTTCGACCATATGAATTTCGAGATCCGGTGCAAAATCCTTCAGCGCTTGCTCAAATTGCTCACGGCGTTTTTGATTGACCAGTGGCGTCACAAAACGTATATCAGGGAAGTTCTGTTTAATCAGTAAAGCCGCCTTCACGAAAGGCTCAGCCAGTTGCTTTAACTCGCCACCACGGGATCCCGGTAGAATCGCTAAATATTCTGCATCGGCATCGAGTTCAAGTAACTGACGCGCCGCCGCTTTATCGCTTCGCAACGGAATATCATCCGCTAAGGTATGACCCACAAAGGTGCAAGGTACTTGATGCTTGTCATAAAAAGCTTTCTCAAATGGCAATAGCGACAACACCATATGGGTCGCCTTCGCGATTTTGAATATACGTTTTGGGCGCCATGCCCACACGGATGGGCTCACATAATGGACGGTTTTAATACCGCACGCTTTAAGTTTAAGCTCGAGGCCTATATTAAAATCCGGTGCATCTATACCAATAAAACAATCGGGCTTAAGCGCGGTGATCTCTTTAATCAAGGATGACCGCACTTTTAATAAGCGAGGTAGACGGGATAACACTTCAACGATTCCCATCACTGCGAGTTCTTCCATCGCAAACAGGGATTTGAAGCCTAGGGCTTCCATGCGGGGTCCACCGATACCGACAAAACGCGCATCGGGATGGGTCTTTTGCAGCGCAGCCATTAAACCTGCACCTAAAATATCGCCTGAGAGTTCTCCGGCAACCATGGCAAACACTAATGGAGTTTTATTGCTCATAAACCAATCACGTCTCATGAATTAATGGCATTAGATGAAGAGGTAAACCGCACCTAAAATGCATCGTTCCAAGCCTACACTTATGTTAAGTTAATGATTCAATTAATGACTAAGCTCATTTATGGTCGAATGCATTGATGAATAAACGCATTTTTAACGGCTACGTCTACCACAAAAAAGGCTTAAACCAATAATACAAAAGGGCATATAAATGCCCTTTTGTTGTCATGTGGTCATCAAGTTAGCGAATAATGCCGCGACTCGATGACTTTACAAACTCAAGCAGTAATTTGACTTGCTCATCGTTCTGCGCATCTTCAGCTAATGCTTCAATCGCTTCTTCTACCGTTAAGCTGCTACGGTATAAGGTCTTATAAGCACGACGCACGGCTAACTGGCTTTCTTTAGAAAAACCGCGACGCTTCATACCTTCGCTGTTTAAGCCGCGAGGCACTGTAGGTTGACCCGCTGCCATCACAAAGGGAGGCACATCCTGCAAAACTAAAGAACAACCAGCAGTAAATGCATGGGCACCAATATGCACAAACTGATGCACACCTGTCATACCGCCTAAAATCGCCCAGTCACCGACATGCACGTGACCTGCAATAGATGCGTTATTCGCCATGATGACATTATCGCCGACCACACAGTCATGGGCGATATGCACATAGTTCATAAACAGGTTATTCGACCCAATACGGGTTTCACTGTTATCTTGAACCGTACCGCGGTGAATGGTCACGTTTTCACGGATGACGTTATTGTCGCCAATGATCAGTCGTGTCGGCTCACCAGCGTACTTTTTGTCTTGGCATTCTTCACCAACGGAGGCGAATTGAAAAATACGATTCCCTTTGCCGATAATCGTTGGACCTTTGACCACCACATGGGAACTCAACCAACAATCATCACCAATTTCGACGCCCGCACCGATATAGGTCCAAGGGCCAATAGTGACGTTATTGCCAATTTTTGCATCGGGATGCACAAACGCTAATGTATCTATCACTGACTAATCTCTCTGCGGGCACACATGATTTCAGCGGAACAAACCACTTCACCATCCACTTTGGCCTCACCGTAGAAAACGCCAATCCCGCGGCGCTCTTTAATCATTTTGACATCAAAATGAATTTGATCTCCTGGCTCAACCACACGTCTAAAACGCGCATTATCGATACCAGCAAAGTAATACAACACACCTGGTGGTGGTACGTCACTACTCATCGTTTTAAAGGCTAACAGGCCAGTTGCCTGTGCCATCGCTTCTAAAATAAGCACACCTGGCATCACAGGTTGTATCGGGAAATGTCCCTGAAAAAATGGCTCATTTATTGAAACGTTTTTGATCGCCTGCAGACTAACACCAGGAGTGTAATCAAGCACACGATCGATCAATAGGAATGGATATCTATGGGGTAGATATTTAAGTATTTCTTTAATATCCATAGTGTTCATTTGATTAGACACGAACCGAGTTCCTCAAATTGCCTTGGGGCAATTAATCTGGTGTTTTTAAATTTTTTTCCAACGTTTTAACACGCTGGAACAGTTCATCTAACTGACGGAAACGAACTGTATTTTTACGCCAAAGTTTATTGTCCATTGCCACGGTGGCAGAAGAGTATAAGCCAGGCTCACGCATATTAGTGGTGATATTGGTAGCACCAGACACATGCACACCATCGGCTATGCTCAAATGACCTGCGATGGCACAGCTACCGCCAATAATACAATATTTACCAATAGTGACACTGCCTGCGACAGTAGTACTGCCTGCAATAGCAGTATTTTCGCCGATTATATCGTTATGGGCAATTTGTACTTGGTTATCAATAATCACACCGTCGTGGATCTCTGTATGGCCTAATGCCCCACGATCTACCGTTGAATTAGCACCAATCTCAACCCGATCGCCAATACGCACGCCACCTGTCTGCGGAATTTTAATCCACTGACCACGTTCGTTAGCATAACCAAAACCATCTGAGCCTAATACGGCACCCGAATGGATAATACAATCCTGTCCTAAATGCACATCGTGATAGACGGTGACATTAGCCCACAAACGTGTTTTTGAGCCAATAACCACATCTTGTCCCAGCACAACACCGGCACCGATCTGCACATTTTCACCTAAAATGACGTTCGCACCAATCACAGCATTCGCGCCAATAGCGACACCTTCCCCTAAATGGGCTGAAGGATCAATTTGTGCCGAAGGATGGATACCCACCGCTGCTTTGGGTGTAGTGTCCAAATACTGAGCAACACGAGCAAAACCGACATATGGATCTTTTACAATTAACGCAGTACCTTGATAATCCTGCGCATCTTTAGCTGACAATAACACCGCACTCGCTTGAGTTGCCTCAAGCTGAGAGCGGTATTTACTGTTGGCTAAAAAAGAGATCTGACCCGCCTTGGCATTTTCTAAGGTCGCCACACTATTAATAATTAGCGTTTCGTCGCCTTGGATATCACCGTCTAATAACAGGCATAGCTCTTTTAAAGTCACACTATTCATCTATTACTTGCCTTTGCTTAAGGCTTCAACCACTTTGCCACTGATGTCAGCGTTAGGCTTAACATAAATGACAGCACCACGTTGTAATACCAAATCATATTGGTCTTTTTCAGCGATAGTGTTGATGGCTTTTTGCACTTTAACTAACAGTTTATTTTGCTCTTCACCTTGGCGACGACGTAGGTCTTCATCCAATGCTTTGCCTTTTAACTGATATTCAGATTTTAGCGATTCCATTTTACGAACCAGCTCAGTTTTTTGTGCATCGTTCATTAATGCACCATCACGTTGCTGCTTCTCCATCAGAGAACGCATTTCTTCTTGCATTTTTTGGACATCAGCTACGCGATCACCAAACTCTTTCTTCAGAGATTGAGAGATCTGTTCACGTTGTGGGAGCTGTTCAAACACAGCGCCCATATCCACTACGGCAATTTTCTCAGCATGTGCCACTAACGGCGCGCCTAACAAAACTAACGTCATCAGCGCGCAATTTACCATCTTGTTCAAAATAAACTCCTTGTTACCTTGTTATTGTCAGCAAAACTTGCCGAGTGTATGCCTTTTAAAAAGTTTTGCCAATATTGAAAGAGAAGATCTCCGTTTGGTCACCTTCATATTCTTTAAGCGGCCACGCCAAGCTGAACACCATAGGTCCCATAGGTGATAACCATTGCACACTCAAGCCCCAAGAGGCGCGCAGGCGAGCTGGATCACTATAGTCTTGTAACTTAGCAAACTCGTCCGCCGGAAGTGTTTGATATGACTCGTAATCAAACTCAGTATCCCAGACGTTACCCGCATCGACGAAGAAGCTAGTACGAACTGAGTTAGTGTAAGCCTCATCCAAAAATGGGGTTGGTACAATCAACTCCATACTTGCCGTTGCAAGGGCATTACCACCGATAGAGCGGCCAGAACTGACTTGGATACTATTAGGATCGCCAGGCAAGCTACAGCCATCGCCCGATGGATCCGGTGCACACGGCTCACTACCTCGATAGAGATAGAATGAACGAGGGCCTACAGAGTTAGACTTAAAGCCACGTAGCGAGCTACTACCACCTGAGTAATAGTTTTCCCAGAAAGGCAGAATTTGGTCATTATCATTAAATTGACCATAACCGTTACCATAACCTAATCGACCACGGGCCAAGAGCACAACGCTCTGACTGCGGTTAACAGGGAAATAATAGTTAGTGTCAAAGTCTGTCTTAAAATACTGTAAATCAGACCCTGGCGAAGTCATTTTGCCGTTCAGACGCTGAGAAGAGCCATCTGTTGGGAAAGTGCCACGGTTCAAGGTGCTACGATACCAGCCCAGGCTGAGTTCGAAGTTATCGAAACTTAAGTCCGCGTTTGGATCGTCATCACGATAGATGTTATAGAAACGCAGTGCCTGCTCATAAGCTGAGATCTCAGAAATCGTGTTGTGACGATAGCCAATACCACCATTGATACGGTTGTATTCGTTAATCGGGAAACCCGAGTTAAGCGCCACACCATACGAACTGTTTTTATAGCGTTCTAAGTTAGCTTCATTGGCGTCAAACTCACTCCAATAAACGCTCCCGCCTAAACTCACACCGTCTTTTGTCCAGTACGGATCGGTATAGGATAAGTTAACGTTTTTAGAGTACTTGTTGGTGCTCAAGCTGATACCCGCTTGGTTACCTGTGCCTAAGAAGTTGTTTTGTTGTACACCAAACTGCAAACTCAGACCTGATTCAGTACCATAACCGACACCCGCGTTGAATGAGCCCGACGGCTGCTCTTTCACTTTAACCGCAACATCGACTAAATCATCGGTACCTGGCACTTGAATGGTTTCAGTGTCAACGGTTTCGAAGAAACCCAAACGGTTAAGACGCGCTTTAGATTGCTCAACTTGCGCTGAGTTTAACCAAGCCCCTTCCATCTGACGCAGCTCACGGCGCATCACTTCATCTTTAGTCACTGTGTTACCAGTGAAGTTAATCGCCCGTACGTAAACACGTTTACCCGGTTTAACATTGATGTTTAAGGTGACTTCTTTAGTCTTATCATCAATTTCAGGGTAGGTTTTCACTTCAGGGTAAGCATAACCGAAGCGGCCTAAATATTTGCTGTACATTTCTTCGGTGAAAGTCACATCACCGCCGTTGTACATATCACCTGCTTTGATTGGCAGAATTGATTTCATCAACTCTTCACGGCCCATCAAATCACCCGTCAGGTTTACTTCTTTAACTTTATACTTCTCACCTTCATCTACGTTGATGGTGATATATAAACCTTTACGGTCAGGCGTCATGGCCACTTGAGTCGAGGTGACTTCGAAGCGGATATAACCTTTATTGTGATAATAGGTTTTGATGGTCTCGAGATCGGCCTGCAGTTTTTGCTTCTGATAACGACGCTCACCAAACAGATCCCACCAAGCCACATAATCTTTAAGTTCCAACATGCCGATCAGTTCAGCATCGGTGAACTCTTTGTTACCGACCACGTTAATTTGGCGGATTTCGGCCGCTAAACCTTCGGTAAACTTAAATTTCAGCTCAACCCGATTACGGGGTAAGTTAATCACTTGGGCTTCCACTTTCGCGCCGTATTTACCCACGCCGTAGTAGAAATCCTGCAGACCCTTTTCAATACCGGTCAACATAGTACGATCGAGCGACTCACCGACTTTAACGCCAGAACCGTCCAGACTTTCCTGTAACTGTTCGTCTTTAATGTCTTTGTTGCCATCGAATGTCACGGCACTGATAGTTGGACGTTCAGTGACTTTCACCACTAATACGCCGCCATCTCGGCTCACGGAGACATTTTCAAAGTTAGTCGATGCATACAAGCTTTTAATCGCTTGCTGGATTCTTAACTGGTCAACAGTGTCACCTACTTTTACTGGTAAGCTTAACAAGGCAGCACCGAGTGCAACTCGTTGCAAACCTTCAACTTGGATGTCGGTCACTTCAAACGGTTGGAAAGTATCTGCCAACACAGTCCCTGAAAACGACGCACCGACGAATAACATCGAGGCAAAAAGTTTATTCAATCTCATAGAGCACTTCTAATTATTAGTCTGTCCTTGCTCAGAGTCGGGCAAAATCATTGAAAAGCGCAACGCTCATCAACATCAGCAGTATTGCTGCCCCAAATCTGAATCCTATTTCCTGCACCTTTTCAGGTACAGGTTTACCAGTTATTACTTCAATAAAGTAATACAGCAGGTGTCCCCCATCGAGCACAGGTAAAGGCAGCAAGTTAATGATGCCTAAATTGACGCTGATGAGCGCGAGGAACCCGAGAAAATAGACCAAGCCATAGTTTGCACTACTGCCCGCACCCTGTGCGATCGAAATGGGTCCACTCAGGTTTTTCACCGACACATCGCCGGTAAATAATTTGCCAATCATCTTAAAGCTCACAGCAACAAGTTGCCATGTTTTATCCGCTGCTATACCGAAAGAATCGATTGGTCCATATTCAAGTTGTAAACGCATATTGTCTGGCCATTGTGCTTGGGTTGGGCTCACCCCGAGCATACCTATCTCTTGGCCATCGGCATTTTTACTGCTTAAGGGTGTCACTGCCACATTAAACTGTTCGCCATTGCGACGCACAGTTAAACTCACAGGCACATTGGCAGAATGTTGAATAATGTCAACAAAAGCCTGCCAATCGGTATAATTTTTACCATTTATTGCGACTAAGGTGTCACCGACTTTTAGCTCACTATTCGCAGCGGCACTGTCAGGACTAATCGCAGCAATGGTGGGGACGATTTCGGGACGATAAATCCCTAACCCTAATGCCGTAATCGGGGATTCTTTTTCAGGATCAAAACGCCAATTACGCGTATCTAAGGTGTAAGACCGCGCACTAGAATCCAAACCTTGCAAACCATTCAATGGCGTTAGTGATACACTCAGACTTTCATCACCTATGTGGCCGACTAAAGCTAAATTCACTTCTTCCCAGTTACGCACAGCCTGACCGGAAATGGCCGTTATTTGCATTGGCTCTGTGATTTGAATTTGCGCAGCAGCAGTCCCGGGGGTCGTCGAAGTGATCACAGGCTTAAGTGATGGCACACCAATCAGATACATAAAATACAGGGCAACGATGGCAAAAATAAAGTTAGCAATTGGACCTGCGGCCACAATCGCAATACGTTGCCATACGGTTTTACGATTGAACGCTTGATCTTTTAATTCATCGGGAACGTCTTCAACACGCTCATCAAGCATTTTGACATAGCCGCCAAGGGGGATCATGGCTAACACATATTCAGTGCCGTCTTTACCAACACGGCGCCAAATAGCCTTACCAAAACCAATGGAGAAACGTTCGACTTTCACGCCACAACGTCGCGCGATATAGAAATGGCCGTATTCGTGGGCAGTAATTAACAGACCCAGTGCAACGATGAAAGAACCTAAGTTCCATAAAAAATCTAACATCCCACTCCTTACGTTATAAATTTCATCACTCAGCTATAGCTAAGCGATGCTTGCTAATGTCTCACGCGCATAGACGCGGGTTTGCGCATCTAAGGCTAAAATATCTTCTATGCTGCCCATAGGACGTTTAGGCACAGTGACTAAACAAGCCTCATTCACTTTTGCAATTTGCGTAAAACCAATTTGCCCCTGCAAGAATGCTTCAACAGCGACCTCATTGGCAGCGTTTAATACGGTTGTTGCCTCTTGACCTTGGGCACACGCCTCCATAGCCAAAGCCAAACAGGGGAAACGTTCAAAATCAGGTTCATAAAAGCTTAACTGTCCGACTTTGAAAAAATCTAAAGGTTCAACGCCCGAATGAATTCTTTGCGGATAAGCCATGCAATGGGCAATCGGTGTGCGCATATCAGGGTTACCCATTTGGGCGATAACCGAACCATCACGGTACTGCACCATAGAGTGGATCACGCTTTGCGGATGAATAACCACCTTAAGTTGCTCAGCCTGAGTGTTAAACAACCACCGCGCCTCAATGAACTCTAAACCCTTATTCATCATAGTGGCGGAGTCAACAGAGATTTTAGGTCCCATGGACCAATTAGGATGTTTACAGGCTTGGGCAGGCGTCATGGCCGCAAGTGTCGCAAGATCCGACCGCAGGAAAGGTCCGCCAGAACCGGTTAACAAAATATGGGATATACCCGACGCAGCTAAATCGCAACGGCCGAGGTTAGCCTGCACTTCTAGGGGTAAACATTGAAAGATAGCATTATGCTCACTGTCCACGGGCAAAAGCACAGCACCAGAGCGCTTAGTCGCCTCAATAAACAACTCACCCGACATGACTAAAGCTTCTTTATTGGCCAGTAATACTCGCTTTCCCGCCTTCACGGCTTCAAGGGTTGGTACTAGCCCTGCCGCCCCGACAATCGCTGCCATTACGGTATCCACTTCGGCAGTCGTCACTAAACCGAGTAAATCGTTTATGCCAGTAGTGACTTGGATATTGAGCGCAGCGGGTAAAACGGCGCGTAACTGTTTCGCAGCCTCTTCATCCACCATATGAGCGACTTTCGGTTTATGGGCTACACACAAAGCCAGCATCTTATCAACGCTCGCATTGGCCACCAATCCATAGATGCTATAAGCCAATGGATTAGCCGAAATCACGCTTAAGGTACTAGCACCAATTGAACCGGTAGCACCCAAAATCACCATGTTTTGCATAGCGTTACATCCAGAATGCAATGTAGATCAAGGTAAACACCGGCAAGGCTGCAGTCAGGCTGTCGATGCGGTCGAGCACGCCGCCGTGACCGGGCAAAATAGTGCCAGAATCTTTAATACAGGCCGCACGCTTAAACATACTCTCAGATAAATCGCCCAGCGCTGACACTAAAGCAACAAATAAGGTCACTGCCACAACTAAACCCAGTTCTTGCTCTGGTGAATAATACATAACACCTGCAACCACGAGCATAGTCGTCACTAAACCACCAAGTAGGCCTTCCAAGGTTTTAGCAGGGCTCACTGCAGGCATCAGTTTCGTTTTACCTATCGCTTTACCGACGAAGTAAGCCCCAGAATCAGCGGCCCACACAATCAACATCACTAACAGTACTAATACTGGGCCGTAATAGGGTGAAGTTTGTGAGCTAATGGATTTGAGTGCGATAAGAGCAACAAAGCAAGGCACTAAGGTTAACTGTCCAAACATGGACTTAAACATAGGATTCTTTTGCCAGAACTTAGCGCTTTTAGGATAAGTTACCACTAATAATAGTGATGCTAACCACCAGAATGCACCAATATAGAGAATGGCCAAATAGATAGGATGTAACTGATGGCTTAACCAAACTGCATCGATTGGCACAATAAGATTAATTGCCACCAATAAGATACCAACTGTGAAGGTAAAGCTCCACTGAGTGACATCACACTGATTATCGATAATTCTTCCCCATTCCTTTGCTGCAATAAGGAAGACGGCAACTAAGGCCCAGGCGAAGTAGCTGGCAGGGAGCAAAAATATCGCCCCTAAAACTAATGGAACTAACCAAGTTGCTGTTATTATTCGTTGTTTTAGCAAAAAAAATCCCTCATGAGGTTTTACAATGCACGCATCTCATCAATCTGACTTCCAGTCAGACCAAAACGGCGCTGGCGACTTGCAAAAATGGCTATCGCTTCATGAAAAGCCTGTTCATCGAAATCAGGCCAAAGGGTGTCGGTAAACACCAATTCTGCATAGGCCGCCTGCCACAGCACAAAATTACTGATGCGACAGTCCCCGCCCGTGCGGATCATTAAATCAACTTCACTCTGATTTTGCATGCACAAATGTGCACTTAAGGCTTCTTCGGTGAACTGACTGCTGGTCATTTCGCCAGTTTCGACCTTTTCCGCTAATTTTTGTGCTGCTTGAAGTATGTCCCAACGGCCACCATAGTTAGCCGCAACATTCAGAACCAAGCCAGTATTGCGAGATGTCTTCTCTTGAGCAGCAGCAATTTGCTTCTGTAATCGCGCCGAAAAGCGGCTGATATCGCCAATAATGTTGAGCTTAACCTGATTCTTATCCAGCAATTTAATTTCGCGCTGTAATACGGTAAAAAACAACTCCATCAGCAAGCTGACTTCTTTATCGGGTCTACGCCAATTCTCGCTAGAAAATGCGAATAAGGTTAGCGATTCAATGCCTAATTGGCTTGCCGTGCTTACGGCTCTTCTAACGGCCTTAACACCAGCCTTATGTCCCATCACTCGTGGTTTACCTTGGGTTTGTGCCCAACGCCCATTGCCATCCATGATAATAGCAACATGCTTAGGTAACGACTGTTTCACGAGTTCGGGTAATTGTCCCGGCAAGGTCGTTTGAGTGTATAAATCACTCTCACTCGTCCTAGGGTGCGGATCAAGTTCCACTGTGGATGACATCTAATACAGCCCTTTAAAATAGACAAACGCCGTGTAGTATACCCCTACACGGCGCATCAACTCTAGCTTATCGAACTGAGATTAGACTTCCATCAACTCAATTTCTTTGGCCGCTAAAATCTCATCGACCTTTTTAATGTGAGCATCGGTGAACTTTTGCACTTCTTCTTCACTGCGACGCACATCATCTTCAGTACAAGCTTTAGCTTTTTCAAGCTTTTTCACTTCAGAAATCGCATCACGACGCACGTTACGGATAGCAATACGACCGTTTTCAGCTTCGTTACGCACCACTTTGATGAAGTCTTTACGACGTTCTTCAGTCAACGCGGGTAATGGAATACGTAATGTCGCGCCAGCTGACATAGGGTTCAGACCTAAATCAGAGCTCATAATAGCCTTTTCAACGGCTTGGATAGCACTACGGTCAAACACAGTCACAGACAGAGTGCGTGAATCTTCAACGCCCACGTTAGCCACTTGGTTTAGTGGCGTCATAGTGCCGTAGTAAGAGACTTGAATGGAATCCAGCAGGCTTGGGTGGGCACGACCGGTACGCACTTTTGCCATTTGGTTTTTAGTCGCGTCAACGCATTTACCCATACGCTCTTGCGCATCTTTCTTAATGTTCTCAATCACGTTAAATGTCCTTCTTGGTCATTAAATAACTTTTTTCGCTCTGATCAGCGTGCCTTCTTCTTCACCCATGATAACGCGGCGTAGAGCGCCAGGCTTATTCATGTTGAAGACTAAAATAGGCATGTCGTGATCACGCGCCATAGTAAAGGCGGCTAAGTCCATTACTTTTAATTCTTTTTCCAGAATTTCCGCATAAGTCACTTCATCATACTTAACGGCGTCTGGGTTCTTCATTGGATCTTCGGAGTATACACCGTCGACTTTAGTGCCTTTCAATACGACTTCAGCTTCGATTTCAATGCCGCGTAAACAGGCCGCAGAATCGGTCGTGCAGAAAGGATTACCTGTACCGGCAGCAAAAATAACCACTCGGCCAGATTTTAGCAAGCTGATCGCTTCAGCCCAATTGTAATCATCACACACACCCTTTAACGGGATAGCTGACATCAGACGAGCATTAACATAGGCACGGTGCAGGGCGTCTCGCATTGCCAAGCCGTTCATAACCGTTGCCAGCATACCCATGTGATCGCCCACCACACGGTTCATGCCTGCTTTTGCTAGGCCTTCACCGCGAAACAGATTACCACCACCAATAACCACACCCACCTGAATACCCAGCTCAACCAGCTCTTTCACTTCCTGAGCCATGCGATCTAATACTTTAGGGTCGATGCCGAAGCCTTCGTCGCCCATCAGTGCTTCGCCACTTAATTTAAGAAGAATGCGTCTAAATGCGGGTTTTGGATTGGTGCTCATAATTTTTATCCTGGTCATAACAAGACCGCAGCTATTGCCGCGGTCTTGGGGGTATTTAGCGTTGGCGATTAAGCCTTTTTAGAAGCAGCGATTTGAGCAGCAACTTCAGCCGCGAAATCTTCTTCTTTCTTCTCAATACCTTCACCCACTTCTAAACGAATGAAGTTAGTGACTTTAGCGCCTTTCTCTTTCAGAATTTCGCCAACAGTTTTCTTTGGTTCCATGATGTAAGCTTGACCAGTCAGAGAAATCTCACCGGTGAACTTCTTCATACGACCAAGAACCATCTTCTCAGCGATCTCTGCCGATTTGCCTTCGTTCATTGACATTTCGATTTGCAGAGCTTGTTCTCTTGCAACGATTTCTGCAGGAACATCTTCTGGGTTCACGTATTCAGGCTTAGAAGCAGCAACGTGCATTGCGATGTGCTTTAAGGTTTCTTCGTCAGCTTCACCGGCAACAACAACGCCAATGCGCTCACCGTGACGGTATGAAGATAGGTTTGCACCATCGATGTACTCAACACGACGAATGTTGATGTTTTCACCGATTTTAGTTACCAATGCAACGCGTGCATCTTCGAACTGTGCTTTTAAATCTTCAAGAGTCACTTTAGATGTAGCAGCGGCATCTAATACTGCGTTCGCGAATGCTAAGAAGTTTGAATCTTTAGCAACGAAGTCAGTTTGACAGTTAACTTCTAATAGTGCAGCGAAACCTTCGCCATTCTTGATCAGAATTGTACCGTCAGCAGCGATGTTACCTGCTTTTTTAGCCGCTTTAGCAGCGCCAGACTTACGCATGTTGTCAATAGCTAACTCCATGTCGCCGTTAGCTTCTGTCAGAGCGTTTTTACAATCCATCATGCCTGCGCCAGTACGGTCGCGCAGTTCTTTAACTTGGGCAGCAGTAATTGCCATTGTTAAATCCTCTATAAAAAATCGACTAATTTGCAGATATAAAACAGGGGCCGAATGGCCCCTGTTAACCAATCAAAAATCTTGGTTAATAAGGGTGATGATAATCATCCCGCCTTATTATTATTCGGCTTCTACGAAACCGTCTTGCTCAGCTTGAACAGCCAAATCTTGACCACGGCCAGCTTTTGCAGCAGCAGCAACAGAAGAAGTGTACAGGCGGATAGCACGCATAGCGTCGTCGTTACCAGGAACGATGTAGTTAACACCATCTGGCGCAGAGTTAGTATCAACAACTGCAACAACAGGGATACCCAGGTTGTTAGCTTCTTTAATAGCGATATGCTCATGGTCAGCACCAATGACGAATAATACGTCTGGCAGGCCACCCATGTTTTTAATACCACCTAAAGATTTTTCCAGCTTTTCAAGCTCACGAGTACGCATCAGCGCTTCTTTCTTGGTCAGCTTGTCGAAAGTACCGTCTACTGATTGGCTTTCCAGTTCTTTCAGACGTTTGATTGACTGACGAACGGTTTTCCAGTTAGTCAGCATACCGCCTAACCAGCGGTGATCAACATAGTACTGGTCACAAGACAGAGCAGCTTCTTTGATCGCTTCGCCAGCAGCACGTTTAGTACCAACGAATAATACTTTACCTTTCTTTGAAGCTACGTTGCTGATGAAAGCTAGCGCTTCATTGAACATTGGCACAGTATGCTCAAGGTTGATGATGTGAACACCGTTGCGAGCACCGAAAATGAATGGCTTCATTTTTGGGTTCCAGTAACGGGTTTGGTGACCGAAGTGGACACCGGCCTGAAGCATATCGCGCATTGAAACTGTAGTCATTTCTATTACCTTAAAATTTAGGGGGTTAGACCTCCACGTATCCCATGTCTTCGACCCCTGATATAACAACTGAGGGCACCCCGAAGAATGTGTCGACACGTGTGTGATTTAGTATTTAGACAAATAGCCATGTATAATGGCCGCCATCTTTAGTCTTGCAAGTATCTAAGCAGAGCAAAAGCTGGCTAGGACAATTCATCAAGACTTAAACATAACGGCGCGCTTTATACCATAAATAGCCCTAAAGCACAAATTTTTGCATTAGGTTGCGTGGCCAACAGACATTAAAGACACAAGAGAAAACGCAATGAGTATAGTCATCAAGACAGCTGAAGAAATTGAAAAAATGCGTGCTGCGGGCAAACTTGCCGCACAAGTATTAGAAATGATCGCTCCGCATGTTAAGCCGGGCGTGACCACCAATGAACTCAATGACCTCTGCGCCAAATATACAGAAGAGCAAGGTGCGATTTCGGCGCCGCTTAACTATCATGGTTTTCCTAAGTCCATTTGTACTTCTGTAAACCATGTGATTTGCCACGGTATTCCAAACGACAACCCACCATTGAAAGAAGGCGATATCCTCAATATCGACATCACAGTGATTAAAGACGGCTATCACGGCGATACCTCACAGATGTTTTTGATTGGTGAAGTGAGCGCGAAGGACAAACGTCTGTGCCGCATCGCACAAGAAAGCCTGTATTTGGCCATTCGTAAGGTGCGTCCGGGCCTAAAACTGGGTGAAATTGGCAATACTATCGAAAAATTCATCAAAGCAAGCAAAACAGGCCTTGAGAAATATTCCATCGTGCAAGATTATTGTGGCCACGGTATTGGCTCGGGTTTCCATGAGGAACCTCAGGTCATGCATTACCGCAACGGCGATAACACAGTATTACGCCCAGGCATGTGTTTCACTATTGAACCTATGATCAATGCCGGTCGCCACACGACCATACTCGATCGCGATGATAAGTGGACGGTTACCACCTCCGATGGTAAGAATTCTGCCCAGTGGGAACATACCCTACTTGTGACTGAAAAAGGGGTTGAAGTACTGACCCTGCGTGAGGATGAAGATTTCCCACGCATCATCAATCACGAGCGATAGGCCAAACTAACAAAAATAAAAACAAGGGACTCGATGAATATAGCTCTGCTCGCTAAACAATCATTAATCGAACAGAATCAGACTCTTTTAGCCAGTTTCAAGGCTAAAACCCCGATTGAAGAGCTAGTCACGCAGCGCTGTCAATTTGTCGATGCCCTTGTAAAGCAAGCTTGGGAACAGCACGGTCTAAGGGAATTTGATATTTCCCTGATTGCCGTAGGCGGCTATGGCCGTGGGGAGCTGCATCCCCACTCAGATGTCGACTTGCTGTTCCTGTTTAATGATATATTGTCACCCGCCGCCGAAGCGGCACTCAGTCAGTTTATTGCCTTTCTGTGGGATGCTAATCTCGAAATCGGCCACAGTGTCCGTACGTTAAACGACACTATTACTCTCGGCCGTGAAGACATCACCATAGCCACTAACCTGTTAGAGGCACGACTGCTCGAAGGGCCCGAGTTTTTATTCGACCAACTTTACGATGCCATTCGTCAGAGTGACTTTTGGACCTCAAGCGACTTCTTTATCGCTAAGCGTGACGAACAAAATGCTCGCCATGCCAGAGCCAGTGCCTTCGATTTAGAACCCAATATCAAGAGTTGTCCCGGTGGCCTTAGGGATATTCAAACCATTGCTTGGGTGGCCATGCGTCACTTTGGCGCCGCTCGCCTAGAAGAATTAGTCCAATACGACTTTTTAGAGCCTGGTGAACTAGAAGAACTGCTCGAATGTCAGCACTTTTTGTGGAAGCTACGCTTTGCCCTGCACATGGTGGTCGGTCGCGATGAAAATCGCTTACTCTTTGATGTACAACGCCAAGTTGCCGAGCTTATGGGGTATGAAGACGCCACCCAGCTTGCAGTTGAGCAAATGATGAAACGTTACTATCGCACGGTACGTCGAGTAATGGAGCTAAACGAAATGTTGCTGCAGCTGTTTAAACGGGCAACACTGGGCCACACAAAAGCTTTAGAAATTCAATCGATAGATAAACACTACCAGCGCCGCGGCACCTTTATTGAAGCGCTAAGCGATGATCAGTTCGATAGCGGCGAAGAAATTGTCCGGCTGTTTTTGTTGGTCGCTAAAAACTCCAACATCAAAGGCATCTACGCACCAACGCTGCGTTCGCTGCGCCGAGCAAGACGCGCACAATCTCAAGCCTTACAAGAAAACCCGCTTTGTCGCCAAGCCTTTATGGAAATTCTGCGCCACCCTCGCGGCATTGTTGCTTTGTCTTTAATGCATAAACACGGTGTGTTATCGGCCTATTTACCCGCATGGCGAAATATTGAAGGCCAGATGCAGTTCGACCTGTTCCACGCCTATACGGTCGATGAACACACCCACAGATTACTGCTCAATATCGAGCGTTTTTCCCAAGCCGAACAAAAGGAAGAATTTCCCTTAGGCTCGATTCTGATCAACCAACTGCCGAAAAAGGGCTTACTGGTATTAGGCGCTATCTTCCACGATATCGCCAAAGGCCGCGGTGGCGATCACAGTAAACTAGGCTCAAGCGATGCCCTCGCCTTTTGTAAGCTGCACGGGTTAAACGATCACGATGGCCGTCTAGTCGCTTGGCTGGTTGAAAATCATCTGGTGATGTCTGTCACCGCCCAGCGCCGTGATATTTCCGATCCCGATGTGGTGGCCGACTTTGCCAATAAAGTCCGCGATGCCGTGCATTTAAGCTATCTGTACTGCTTAACCGTCGCCGATATCTGCGCCACCAACGAAAAAACCTGGAACAACTGGAAAGGCTCACTGCTGCGCGATTTGTACTTTTCGACCCAAAGAGTGCTCGCCCGCGGTAAAGAAAAACCCGTCGATATTCGTGCCAGAGTGCGTGAATACCAAGCCAAGGCGAAAAAAGAACTGCTGCGCCGCGGATTGAAAGAGAAAGATCTCGATGCCCTGTGGCAACGTTTTAAGGCAGATTACTTTTTACGCCACCAGCCCAATCAAGTCGCGTGGCACGCCGAAGCGATTTTAAAGCACAAACAACAGGATGAGCCTTTAGTCTTAGTGTCCAAACACACCACCCGTGGTGGTACTGAGCTATTTGTCTATTGCCAAGACAGACCTAAATTGTTCGCAACTGTGATGGCGGTACTCGACAATAAAAATATCAACGTCCATGATGCCAACATCATGACCTCAAAAGACAATTATGCCCTCGATACCTTTGTGATCTTAGAGCAAGATGGTGAGCCCGTTAGCCAGCTTTCACGCATCCAAAGTATCCGTAAAGCGCTTGAGAAAGCCCTGTCGAGCGACAGTCCAAAACTGCCGCGCTTTAGAAAACTATCGCGCAAGATGAAACCTTTTAATGTGCCGACACAAGTGAGTTTCCTCGAAAGCAGTCGTCATGGTACAAGTATGATGGAGCTTATCGCCTTAGATTCGCCAGGATTACTGGCAAAAGTTGGGGATATCTTTTACCGTTGCAACACAACATTACTCGCGGCCAAAATCACCACCATTGGTGAGCGAGCCGAAGACTTTTTTATGCTGCAGACCAATGACGGCTTGCAACTTAACGAAACCCAAGAGAATACCCTCAGGGACGCTTTAATCAGTGCCCTGAGTGCAAAGAATATCGAATCAGTTAATTAACGAGACCAGTGGGAGAAGTAAATGGAGGCTTTACGCCAACGTATTGAGGCGGCTTTTGAAGCACGCGCCGACATCACACCAAGCACAGTTGACGCAGGTGTGCGCAGCGATGTGCAAAATGTCATCAATATGCTCGATAAAGGTGAAGTACGTGTCGCCGAGAAAATCGACGGACAATGGCATGTGCACCAATGGCTGAAAAAGGCGGTATTACTGTCCTTCCGTATTTTCGATAACGTGGTTATCGATGGCGCCGAAACCAAATACTTCGACAAAGTGCCGTTAAAATTTGCCGAATATGATGAAGCCCGCTTTAAAGCGGAAGCCATTCGTGTAGTGCCTTCGGCTACAGTGCGTAAAGGCTCATTCATAGGTAAAAATACCGTGTTGATGCCATCTTATGTGAACTTAGGTGCTTATGTTGATGAAGGCACTATGGTTGATACTTGGGCGACCGTTGGCTCATGTGCACAAATCGGTAAAAATGTGCATTTATCTGGCGGCGTAGGTATTGGTGGCGTACTTGAGCCATTACAAGCGGGCCCGACCATCATCGAAGATAACTGCTTTATCGGTGCACGTTCTGAGATTGTTGAAGGCGTTGTGGTTGAAGAAGGCTCAGTGATTTCCATGGGCGTGTATATCGGCCAAAGCACTCGAATTTACGATCGCGAAACTGGCGAAGTGCATTACGGTCGTGTACCAGCAGGCTCTGTTGTTGTTTCTGGCAACCTGCCATCAGCCTGTGGCAAATACAGTCTCTATGCCGCTATTATCGTTAAGAAAGTCGATGCAAAAACCCGCAGTAAAGTGGGTATCAACGAATTACTGCGTATTGTTGATTAACAGTCACTGCATTTGTTCGATAACATGAGTTCCATAAAAAGATGCCTAAGGGCATCTTTTTTATTATCGGTAAAATTTAGCCTACGGTTGCGCTATCATTATCAGGCTTAAAAATAAAGTGTTTAATAAGACACTTAAATCAAGCGCTCTACTTCACGGAATGCATTTCTCGTCATGGCAATGGCCCGCCAGCCGATAATCCCCAATGGCTGCTGCGCTTTGTTCACCACCACAAGATATTCTGAGTCTAGTAAATTCAACTGCAGTAATGCATCTTCCGATGTGGCCACCTCACTGATAATAGGCACTGAATGCTCCATGATCTGATGGGCTTTTTTATGCAGTGATGCCCTATCCAGTTCACGCTCAGCCGCAGTGCCAAGTAATGGGCTAAACCAATGTTCCAGTAAGCGACTCGTGATCACCCCAAGTATCTTATGTTGCTCATCCAATACCACGGCCACCTTAGCATGGGCAGTCGTAAGTAAACGCTTAATATCAACTAACTCATGGTCGAGTGAAATCGTGACTAAAGGTTCAAGCGGCGCAGCGCCGATATGATCGCTAATACTCAACTCTCGATTAATCAAAATCGCTAAACAGGTTTCGACTATCTCAGGGTCAAAAAGTGTCCCTTTACCCGCACGCAATACTTCAGTCATTTTCTCCAGCCCTAACGATGGGCGATAAGGCCTATGGGACAATATCGAATCGGCAACATCGGCGACGGCAATAATTTTCGCCTCATATAAAATCGCCTTATCCTTTAAGCCCGCGGGATAACCTGAGCCATCGAGTCGCTCATGATGCTGTAAAATCATCTCTTTAATGGGCCAAGGAAACTCCACATCCTCAATAATTTCAGCACCATGGAGTGGATGAGTCTGTATTAATGCGTATTCTTCTTTTGAAAGTTTTGACGGTTTTGTCAAGATCTGCGATGGAATCGCTAACTTGCCGATATCATGGACTAAGGCACCAATCTTCAGCCCTTCTAAACGCAGCGGGTCTAAACCTAATTTCTCACCAATCAAATAACTTAATTGCGCCACCGACTTTTGATGCCCTGCGGTATAGGCATCTTTCAGTTCTAATGCCTCAGAAATAGCACTAATAAGCTGGGTTAACGATTGAGATAATTGTTCTTTTTGCGCTTTAATGATTTTGGACTGGCGGGATACCGCGCGCAATGTGCGTGGTAGTTCAATGCTGTGCCATAAAATGCTGGCAAAAGTCAGTAATGATCTCGCATCATTACGACTATAAGGTTCGTTACGGTCGACCACGCACAGCATGCCCACTAAGCGACTGCGAAATAAAATCGGCACCGCCAAGTAACGCCCTCCAAGTAGCAGTTTATCTAAGGGCAAATCCCCTAAGCGCCTTTGGGAGTCGGTTTGATTTTGGATGATCGGCTTATAATCTCGCACACATTCGAGCCATACGCGGCTTTCAAGTTCTGACACTTGGGTATTATCTTCAACAAAATCGGCTTGATTAGCCTCTGCGTGGGGATACTCAGAACGCGCGGCGAGTGTGAGTGTTTTTAACTTTTCGTTATGCAACAGAATAAAGCCATATCGACTGCCAGTGAGCGACATCGCCTTAGAAACTGCGACTTTAAATACTTCTTCTTGGGAGGATTTAATCACATCTTCAATGTGTTGCAGCCAAGCATCGCTGGCTTGAATCGCTCGACGATAATCCGAGTGCAACTCCTTCATCTGCGGATCTTCAAAATTGATGTCGGATAGAATCAAGTACCATCCCATTTCAGGCAAAGAATGCAGCGCGAGATGCACACGTATGCCGCGATGATCTTGTAATTGAAAACCTATTTCTTGGCCGCGTCGCCTCACGATATCGGCGCATAGTTCAGCATTAAAAGCACTAAACAATTGGCTAATCGGTTGATTAATGATTTGCGCCGCAGAGCGTTTGCAACGGCTATAAAAGGCTTGGCTCATCCGTAGCACACAAAACTGCTCATCTAGCTGTGCCCAAGATAAATTCAAACTATCGGGCAAGTCTTTCATTCCAACGATAAGGCTTTGACGAGTTGACATCCAGCACTCCGACCTGTAATTCGAGCATGGGTAATACACTATACCGCTATGTTCACCCCAATGTGAGCACTATAAAATCTCCAATAAACATAATGATAGCTGATTTCATGACAGACACGGGTTAAAATAAACGCCGCTGAATGTCATGCCATTGCCACGACTCACCTACATCTTAGAAAACGATCGTTTTATTGCCGTACACGACCACTTGTTCGTTGAGCACTAATTGCAGCGCTTTACTCAATACACTCTTTTCAACATCGCGCCCAGCACGTGCCATTTCTAAGGCGCTATAACTGTGGTCGACGGGAATCACGTCTTGCTTGATGATCGGCCCTTCATCGAGGCAATTATTCACAAAATGCGCCGTCGCACCGATAATTTTCACCCCGCGCTCCCAGGCTTGGCGATAGGGTGCTGCGCCGATAAAAGCAGGTAAAAAAGAATGATGGATGTTGATGATGCGATTAGGATATTGCGCCACAAAATCTGGAGTTAGCACCCGCATGTACTTAGCCAACACCAGATAATCTGGCTCATATTGCGATACCGCGGCCAACAGTGCTTGCTCGTGTTGAATTCGGTCTAAGCCTTCGTGGCTCA
Source organism: Shewanella sp. SM29 (assembly GCF_025654245.1). Taxonomy (NCBI): domain Bacteria; kingdom Pseudomonadati; phylum Pseudomonadota; class Gammaproteobacteria; order Alteromonadales; family Shewanellaceae; genus Shewanella; species Shewanella sp. SM29. Next base: position 180,569 of record NZ_JAKKRN010000003.1, on the reverse strand, counting down.
CCAGATGAAAGGGAATGTTAAACTTCTCTGCCAATTCACGTAGTGCATCATGGTTGCCCACCACAGCGGCAATCTCGACACTTAAACCACCATAATAGGCTTTCATTAACAAATCGCCTAAACAGTGCGCTTCCTTTGTAACTAACACCACAATGCGTTTTTTACCCGCGCTAACTAACGTCATATGATTTTGCGTAGGCAGTACGTCACGCAGATCCTGCAATAACTGTTCGCTGTTAAAAATGCCCTCTAACTCAGTTCGCATAAAGAAACGCCCTTGGGCATTATCCACAAACTCACTGTTTTTAATGATATTCAATTTATGGGTAAAACAAACACTGGTGATTTTGGCGATGAGGCCTTGGGCATCAGCGCAATCCGTCAGTAAGATTTTACGTTCTATGGATGGCGAAGTATTACCGCGTGTTTCAGTCATTTGTTGCAAAGTTGGCTCTCCTATATTGTCCCTACATCGAGTTTGCCATAGCAAATCATGCTGAACAGTATGAAAACCCTATAATGCGAAAATAAAAATGATATTTCAGAGGCTTGAATCAATAAAATGTAAAAATTAAGCAGTTAATTTTGTAAAAACACAATCCTAGCGCCGAGTATCTAAGTAACGCTGCAATACTTTACGCAGGGTTTCGGCCTTAGTGCCGTAAACCACCTGCACACCTTTGCCCATAACGATCACGCCCTTAGCGCCCAACTGACTCAAACGCACCTTATTGACTAACTCGGGCTTGTGTACGCTCAAGCGTAACCGTGTCAAACAAGCATTAAGTTCAACGATATTTTCACGCCCGCCGAGCGCCGCAATAATCGCCCGTAAACTTTCTTTGGGTCCTTTACTGTCGTTATGCTCAAGCCTACCGGGAGTTTTCAAATTAAAGGCTAAAATACTCAGCCTAAACAACAGGTAATATATTATGGCGGTTAAAGGCCCGAGGAAAATAAACCAGCTGGCATTACGGGACAATGGAAATAGCAGCGTAAAGTCCACCAGCCCTTGGGAGAATACTATGCTGTGGTGAATATCCAGCATAATACAGACAAAATAAGCGAGCCCAGTGAGTAAGGCGTGAATAATAAATAGAATCGGCGCCACAAACATAAAAGCAAATTCGATAGGTTCAGTCACTCCAGTTAACCAACTGGCCGCCCCCGCCGAGAGCATAATGCCCGCCACGCGATTCCGCTCAGAGGGGTCAGCGCAGCGCCACATTGCCAATGCCGCAGCTGGCAAGCCCCACATTTTAATCAAATAACCACCGGCAAGGTTTCCTGCCTGCGGATCGCCCGCTAAATAGCGCGCCACCTCACCACGAACGACTTCATGCCCCAATAACTGATATTGGCCCACCTCTAAGTAAAAAGGCGCATTCCAAATATGATGTAAGCCAAGGGGAATAAGTAACCGCTCTAATGCGCCATAAACGCCAAAGGCGATGGCCGGTTTTTGATAAACCGCCCAGTCAGATACGCGCTCAATCAATAAAGCTAATGGTGGCCACACATGAGCGAGTACATAACCTAGGCTCATCGCTAGGGGAATAATAAGTAAAGATGCACTGCGACGTCCCTCGAAGAAAGAGAAAATCGCAGGCAAGCGAATATATTGACTCCAACGGACTGCGAGGCAAGTAATACCACCAAGCATCATGCCACCTGCAATTCCAGTATCTAAGGTATCCATTCCTAATAAAGGTTGGGTTGGAAGTCGATACAAATCGGCCAGTGCGGCTAATGTCGCCGTCATCACCCCATAACCAAACACTGCCGAAAAGGCGGCAATGCCTTGATCGCGGCAAAAGCCAATAGCGACAGCCACGGCAAATAACATCGGCATAATGGCGAAAATGAGTTTGCCTACCGCCAGCATCAGCACTGTCAGCTCTTCGGGCATAAAAGGAATTGGACTAACGGTTAAGCCGAGCATAACCCCAGCGGCGGGTAAAATGGCAATAGGAATAAGCAGCGCTTGGCTTAAGCGCTGGGCAAATTTAAACCACTGTAGATTGACGAAACTACCTAAGCGACGAGCTCGGTTTTGACGACTTGATTCCAGCGTTCTAGCCATTTTATCGCTTCAACCTCAGGTTCCATGGTTTCACAGGCATCAATTTCGAGTAATTCCACCAGCGGCTTAGCGCCAAGTTCACTCAAGAGTGCATCTACAGACTTACCTGCACCGCAGAAAGTCTCATAACTTGAATCACCTAGAGCTATCACACTGTATCTAAGCTCAGGTAAATAGGGTGCTAGATGTTTAAGATTATGGTACCAAGACTGAATATCATCGGGTAAGTCCCCTTGTCCGGTCGTCGAAGTCACCACCACTAACAATTCATCCTGAGGAGGAATAAAGCTTGCAACCTCATTAGGTTGCCACAATGTGACATCATAACCTAAAACTTGCATTTCTTTCTCTAGGGTTTCAGCGGCAAATTGTGCACTACCATATACAGTGCCAAACACCAGATTCACCTTTTTCATGATACACTCCACATCGCGTTGCAAACCTTATTAGGCTGACCTTACTTTATTGTTCAGCGTATGAGCAAGCTAAGGCGCAAATTTTTTATAAATCAAGCCATTGAGCGTGAGAAAATATCTAATGCGACAGTCCACCCGCCAAAAACACCTCAAGCAGCACCACAAAACAACCCATATTCGACGTAAAAACTACTTCCACTCCGCCCAGCAAAATCTCATATCGCCACTTGCACTCACGTCTGGATTCTCAACCTTAGCCGTCATGATGCAAGAGCTGCGGCCACAAACAGCACAAACGCCACAACTCCTCGATTAAGCAATCCACCTCGTTTTAAATTCGATGACTTTAGTTTCAATAACAAAGCAAAGTGAATGCACTTAATTTTATTCACGCGGCTAAGTTGATATCACCATATCAAGCATTGGCCGCTTGCTGTTCACGCCTCTTGGGCGATGAATAACTCTGCTTGCTGACTCAAGGTCGCCTCGTCCCAACCTAGCTCGGCAAACACGGTTTCCCACTCGGACTCGAGCTCGGTTTCTATGCTGAGCCGAGTTTGAGTTATTGGATGTGTAAAGGTGAGTTTTTTTGCGATAAGCCACAGGCGATTAATACTGAAATGCTCACGAAAAAATGCATTTTGCTTACCGTCGCCATGGGTGGTATCACCGACGATGGGGTGACGTAAATGTGCCATATGCCTTCTAAGCTGATGCTTACGCCCCGTTTTAGGACTCAAGCGTACCAGTGCGAACCGGCTAGTGGGATATCGGCCTGACTGATACGGGATTTCAGTATTGAGTAGTGGCTCATACGCCGTCACAGCCTCCTGCGCTGCTTTATTGGGATCGGCATTCTTATCGCCTAATTCATCCAACTCAACCTTAAGCGCATAATCTAAAATACCGCTCTCATGCATATTACCGCGCACTAAAGCCAAATATTGTTTTTCAATCGTATGGGAAGCAAATTGCTCACACAGAGCATTGGCCACTTCACTACTCTTGGCAAACAAGAGCACGCCGGATGTCGGCCTGTCGAGACGATGTACAGGAAACACATGGCAGCCCACTAAGTCACGGGTCAGCTGCATGGCAAAAAATCGCTCCCGACGCGCTAAATAACTGCGGTGGACCAATAAGCCTGCGGGTTTATGAATTGCCACTAAGTGCTCATCTTCATAAAGAATTTCAATCTCAGGCGCCTGCTCTTCTAAATCATCCTCTTGGGATACATTCACTGCATTTTCAGGCGTTTCAAGCCAGATATCATCTTGATTCATTTAACAACATATCCAATTCATTTAATAGGCTAATTAAAGTTTGGCGCGGGGGCATATCCAGCCAAACATGTTCAGCCATAGGGGCAATCGCAATTTGAGTCGGCAATGGCGCCCCCGTTTCGATTAAAGTCTGCATTCTAGGCAGCAAAATAAACTGCAGCCACTGCTCAAGGGGCATAAGATCACAGGCAAAAGGTGCTGTGCTTGCCATTGCAGCGGCAGAAGGCGCTTGCTCAGACCACAACTCGGCCGCTTGCAGCGCGTGGGTAATCTGAGCCAATTTAGCTTGGGTTTGACTGTATAACATAGCTTTCAGATCCATTCTCATATTAGCCCTTTGTGATTCAAGAACTCCCCACAATTCACTGGCCGAATAGGTCGATTAAAGTGCCGCAATCATACCATCCAGACGCACTTCCCCCTATAATGGCGCCAATTTATTGAGCCTCTTTGATTGATATGGCAGCCAAATGACTGAAATTACAACTTTAAGCCAGTTTTTAACCACAGCCAAAACCCAGTTCCAAGTGTATGATCTTGGCCGTAGGGTGCAACATATTGATATGCTCGCGTTTCACCAAATAGAATCTCTCGCTACGCCTTATCCTTACCCTATTCAAGGGCATGCACAATTTGCTATTGTCTTTTGGGATGCAAGCCAGCAGCACTTTATTTGGTTTCTAAAGCTGGCGTTAGATGAGCAAGGATTACTGTCGCCCGCGCCTCGCTCACAATTTATCGAAATGATATTAGCGGCATTAGGGCAAGATCCCACTCAGCCACTCAGTGATGAGCAGCAAGAACGACTCGCGAATAATCCGTTTAATTTCAAGCCAAGCCAGGAAAAACTGGCCGTATTTAACGCACTCGTTCGTAAACAACTTGGCCAACGCGCTTCATCACAATACGAGTTTGCCGTGCAATATCTGTCAGGCCAAATTGCCCCATCACAATGGCAACATATTGGAATGCAAGGCATAGCTGATGTGTGTGTACGCGCAAAAGAATTTGATCATGAGCAGCACTTGGTATCGAGTTTTGATACGGCCGCCATTGAAGTGCAAATCGCCCTATGCCAATGTCTTGAACACTTACTGATTAGCGACACTCTCGCCGATAAGATTCTCGCGAAACTTCAAGACGCAGCGCCAGAACACCAAGCCTATTTCCTTCGCGCTTTGGCTTCTAGCGCCAAACACAGCCAAAAAGCGTTTGCGCATCTACACGGCCAATCCTCTTTAGATACCAATGCCCTCATCAGCATTGCCGGACGTAACTGGTCGGTATTAAAACAAGATTCAAGTCGCAGTCTTTACTTAGAAGCTTTAGCACTGCAGCCCCAAGCCTTTTTTAATCAGGTCTTTGCTGATATTGTGGCTATTCCTAGTTTGCGCAATCAACTACTAGGCGAATTAAGAAATCCCAATCGAAGTGTTCAACTATCACAAGCCATAGGTGGTTTGTTTAAGGCAGCTAGCAAATGATGTCAGATTTACTGTTAATTATTGGCCTCGTCGTGATTGCCGCATTCTTTTGGCAACTACGCCAAATGGCAGAGTTGAGCCGTATTTTTGCCGAAAAAGAATGTTGGCGACAAAAAGTGCAACTGTTAGCCATTGCCATGGAAACTGCCCGCCCTAGTATTGGCGGCACGACGGGGATCTGCTGGAAGGCGAAATATTTATTTGAATTCAGCACCGACGGCATTAACCAATACCGTGGCCATATTTGGATGCAAGGCAAGAAAATTCAAAAGATTGAATGGCCTATCTTCCCTGAGCCTGAATGGCATGAAGCCCCAACGTCACAGGGTAAGTTTGGCGGGTGTGGTACGCAAAGTGGTTGCAACTCAGGCAAATGCCATTAAGCTTTTATCGACAATGTTGGCTCAAATAAAATGTGAGCCAACATAGAGAGCAAGACATCATTCTTTTTTATCGTAAATACGGCTAAAAAATAACTCACTGTAAAAGTTAAAAAAGAAAGGGCGCGGCCCTAAAGCCACGCCCTCCTATTCTCTGTTAAGCTATCCCGCTATTTTTGTGCTCCCTGCACCATCCATGCGTCAATCTGCGTCCTGCTTCATCCCTGCTCAATCCTTGAGGTCCTTGTACTCATGTACTTCCCTATCTCTTGGTCATCCAGTTCCAAGCTTGCTCTTTCCTGAGCGGTTCCATCATCATCCATGAAACGGGTATTGCATCCATTCAATTTCAATTGCACTCCCTGTGCCATTGCCATCCTATGCAATGAGTCTATCAATCCTTGATAGACTCCCTTCCTTGGTATTGGCTCTCTTTCATCCTGAAAGGCCTATATCCCTATCATTCCTTAAGCCACATTCCTTAGTCACTGTTCGATCATCCTGATCGCCAACATCCTGTTGCCCGCAATTCCTTCTACAAGATGAATTCTACGCCAACCAACGAAAGTACTCATTGTGGATTATTTAAAATGTTAACGAAGATGGTGAGTTAAACTGACAAAAAATAGACTAACTTACTGATATAAGTAAAAACAATAACCAGCCACAAGACGTAACCACCCTTTTGACTTACAAATTACTTACATACTTGTGAGAGATCTCTTACACGGAGGATGGCAATTCGAATCAAAAGTAAGCAAAGCGCTAGATGTTCTCCCCTGAAGGACTTATGCATAAACCGCTATCGCTCAAAATTCGACAAGCATTCGGCGCATGACCAGAACACAGTCAACACAGTCAACACAGTCAACACAGTCAACACAGTCAACACAGTCAACACAGTCAACACAGTCAACACAGTCAACACAGTCAACACAGAGAGTAAATCATTGGGCAATAAGAGAAGTAAGACTGGTGAACATGCTTTACGGTGATAAGTCTTTAAGCAGAGTTAAGATAAAGTCAATGTGAATAACGTTATAGCTTGGCAAAGCGAGATTAATACTGAAAATGAACCAAAGAAAAGGGCGCAACTAAAGTGCGCCCCATTTATCCTTTGTAAGCCGTCCTGCTCGATTTGTGCTCCCTGCACCATCCATGCGTCTGCTTGCGTCCTGCGTCGTCCCTGTAATCCCTTTTCGTCCCTGTGTATCAAACTTGCGTGAGATAACACTCAGTCCTTTGACCTGTAAATCCATTTTACAGAGCCTGTCACTTCCTATGACTTTTTTCCTATTGCATCCTGCAAAAATTTGTCTTCCATAGAGTAGTACAAGCTGTTCACCCTTATACTTTATCCTTGCCTCGACACATCCTGTCTCGAGTTCATGCTTAATCCTTAAGCGTGTCCTGTATTCTTCCTGAAATCCATCATCCTGACGATACGACTCACTGTCTCTAATCATCCTTGAAAAGCAATCCTGCTTTTCCTTAGCCTATCCGAGGCGAGTTTTCCTACCGTCAGCGATTTCAACCTTGAAATCTTAATTCGTTGCTTCTTGCGTCCCTTTGGCCTGTTTCGCTTTCCTTGCTATCCATTTGCTTTGGCCATGAGTGAATTCTACGTTAACCCTAACGTTTTTGTTCGGCTCAAAGAACGGACTACAAAAGAAATTACGGTAAAACATAAACTAAACAAACATAAGTAAATGATTCTATTTAAAATTAAACACAAGAGAACAAAAAACAATCAAAAAGAAAACATTATGTCCTACAGCGTTTGTAAGCGATCTCTCACACGGGCATGGGCATCTCACTCGGACGGCTTTTTTAACGCTTAAAAAAGCCGCTGATCATCTGAGCAAACATTACCCAATCAGCCATCAAACTGTAAAAGGGATACTGAAATGTCGCGGGTCGATTCTTCTCGAATACGAAGTGTCCTACCCACGCAAAACCGTAGCCAACGACCGGAATAAACCAACATAGCCACCATGCTTCTGAAACCAAGGCAATGCCAATCAGCAGCAGAACTAAACAACTGCCAACAAAGTGTAATTGCCGGCAAGTCGGGTGCTGGTGTTGGGATAAATAGAAAGGATAAAAATCGGCGAAACGTTTATAAGAGTTAGTCATCTTGTTGAACCGAATAGAATAAAAGCTGGCCATGGACACTGCCGATACTCAGCTCGCCTATGGATACAAAGTCATGCTGCGTAAACAGTTGCAAGTGGTTCTCCTGAGCGACAAACACACCAATGCCATCCAAATCAGGCTGCTCATCACACCAACTCACCACAGCTTGCACTAACTTATGTCCAAGTCCTTTGTGCTGTTCATTTGGTGCAAGAGCAATAAACTGCAAAATACCGCAGTGCTTACTAGGTAAAAGTTCAATAATACTGGACTCTTTGTTCATTAGTGCTTGAGTCGATTGCCAACCTGTACCTAACAACATCTTTAAGCGCCAATGCCAATAACGCCCTTCCCCTAAAGGCACTTCTTGAGTAACTACACAGGCTAACCCAAAGAGTCTTTCATGGTCGAATAAACCAATGAGGGCTTGTTTTTGTTGCCATAACGTATTGAGTTCTTCCCTGATTGCGGCGCGCAATTTTTGCTCATAAGCGGCTTTGTCTGAAGTAAAGAGTGAATCAACAAAAAAAGGATCATCATGGTAAGCGTTATAGAGAATAGAAGCGGCAATGCGTAAGTCTTCCGCGGTCAAATAGACTGCGCGGCAGTCCTCCAGAATTTCATTGTCCATCGTTAGCATTCCTTGACTTAGCTCACACTTTTTTATGCGTAACTGTTAATCTACCAAGGAAACTAAAAAGTGCAAATTTTAATCATAGATTGCATTTTTCAATCAGGCGCTTACTCTAAACGAAGGCACTATACTGAAAAGGAAATAATGATGGACACAACTCCAGTAGACTTAAGCCACTTGTTTGAGCAACTCGGTTTAGACAGTAGCGACGAGGCCATAGCGCAGTTTATTGCAACCCATGATATCGACCATCACATCCATTTAAGCCAAGCGCCCTTTTGGACCCCTGCCCAAAAGAGCTTTATCATTGAAGGTTTAGAAGCCGATGCCCTCTGGACTGAGCCCATTGAGCAATTAGACACTCAGCTACGTAAACGATAAGACTCGTTGGTTCAGATTTTACCGTAAGCCGTTTCGCCCCAACCCACTAAGGCATTGTTGCTCAGCACGATAGGCGTGCATTCATCCTTAGTGGTTTTTCCATCGCCATTATTACGCTGGGTACGATAAAACAACACTAAGACTTCTTTATTGGCTTCACCTTGTTGAGCACTTTGTTGAATATAGGCTTCACTAAAATCAGCGGTGCCCATTAAGATCATCACTTGGTCTTTAGGCATACCTAAGCTCAGTTTGGTTAAGTTAGTGCGATTTTTATCCTGCACTTTCTCCCAAGATTCGCTGCTATCCCAGCCCGATTCTCCATCACCGACATTGACCACGCAGCCGCTAAGACCTAAGCTTGCGAGCCCTAAAAAAGTGATGGCGATAAGTTTGTTATTCAATTTATGGTTCATCATATGACATCCTGTGTAATTATTATTGAAGCTTAAAAAATGGTATTTCGGCTGGACAATAAGCAAAATAAATGCCACAAGACAACACACTGTTTTTAAATGAAAAAATTAATTATTATTTTAAAATTGGTTTAAACAATTCAACAAATTAAGGAATTTTGCTAATTATGAGTCCCCTTGACCAAGTATTAGCGGCCGCACGTTCGCTCGAAGCCTGCGGTAAAGTACCGAGCCTTGCCTTAATTAAAACCCGTTTAGGTAGTAGCCTACCTTTACCTATATTGATCCAAGGCTTACAGCAATTTAAATCTATGCCTAAGGCAGATCGCGAGCGTTTAGCTGAGTTGCAAACTATCAGCCCTACAACTGACGTTCCCGCAACTAACGATACCTTAACCCTTGCTGTGCTCGCCGAGCGCATGCAGATGCAACAGGCGTATTTTGAACGTCATGCTGAGCAGCAAAAAACAGAAATAATGCAATTAAAAAACGAACTGCTTGAACTTAAACAACGCATCAACTTATTAGAAATCCAAGGAAAAACAGCTTAATGTTTGTCACTGAACTGCGCTTCGAATGCTTCGCCGACACCACGATATCTGCCGCCGAGAAGGCCATTAATCAGCTCCTTGAAGCCTATCGAGCTAATGGCCAAATCTTAGGACGAGAATTTGCGGTCGCCTTTAATGACGGTGAGTTTAGAGTGCGTTTATTGATGCCAGAGAAAAGCAGTTTAGCGCACAAATATCACAGCCCTTGGGTCAAAAAAGCCTTAGTAGAATTAACCGACGCTAAACTACTCGCGCCGCGGGAAAAGTTTATTGGTCAGGATATCAATTCTGAAGTAAGTAATACCGAAACACCCAGCTGGCAACTGCTATACACCAGTTTTGTGCATATGTGCTCGCCCCTACGCAGCGGCGACAATTTATTGCCCATTCCCCTGTACCGTATACCCGCAACCTTTAATGGCGATCATAAACGTATTATCCGTTGGCAGAGCGAATGGCAAGCCTGCGACGAGCTGCAAATGGCGGCGGCCACTAAGGCAGAATTTGCCGCGCTAGAGGAATTATCGAGTCCTGACAGTGATTTATTTCGCAGAGGTTGGGATTTGCGCGGTCGTATCGAATATCTCACTCAGATCCCGACCTATTACTACTTATATCGCGTTGGCGGCCAAGATTTGGCCTCAGAAAAAACACGACCTTGCCCATGTTGTGGCAGTCATGATTGGAAACTCGATGAACCTTTATTGGATATGTTCCATTTTCGCTGCGAGCCTTGCCGCATAGTGTCGAATCTGTCTTGGGATCATCAATAACATCTGTTTATCCCCTTGCAAAACTCAACCTAAAATAAGCCACGCTTAGGTTGAGTTAATACCTAGGTTAATAATAAAAATGTCGCTCACAGAAGTTAACGTTTACCGAAAAGGTTTTGCCACATACGTTTAAAACTGGCGAAAATACCAGGATGTTCTAATGCGGGCATAGGTAGTTCTTCATGTTTAACGGGTGGTGCTATCCGTGGCGATAATGCTTCAATAAACGCAGTCAAACTCGAGGACAATTGCTCAGATTGCACTTCACCAGGGATTTCAATCCATACGCTACCATCACTGTTATTGATGGTGAGCATTTTATCTCCCTCATCTAACAGACCGATAAACCAAGTCGGTGACTGCTTCAGTTTTTTCTTCATCATCAGATGACCAATCAAGTTTTGTTGCAGGCAGTTAAAATCGTCATCATTCCAGACTTGCAGTAACTCCCCTGTGCCCCACTTAGAGTCAAATAATACTGGGGCGGAGAAATAATGACCGTAAAAATCATTGATCTCTGGCCATAAAGTTAACTCCAGTGCATGCTCTACATTGGCGAAACAGCCTTCAACTTTGCGTTTCACTGGCTGCCAAGAAACAGCCTGTTCAAGATCCGGTTGAAATTCGCCCTGAATACACACAGAAGGCTCACCCTGTGGGTAATAACGCGGTAGTTCACCTAAACTCGTTAAGTAAGCTTGATGATAGTTTTGCAAAAATTTATCGAGTGCGGGCAGACAAGACACTTAAGCACAATCCAATTTCAGGTATAATGTGCGCCTATTTTGACATGGAAACAGTATTGATGACACAGAATCACGATCCCTATAGTGATGCGCAAGCGCTTGTTGGCCTGACTTTAGGTAAAGCCACCGACTACCAAGCCGAGTATGATGCGTCGCTGCTGCAAGGGGTTCCACGCTCACTAAACCGTAATGCTATTGCACTCACTGGGACGTTACCGTTTCATGGTGCCGATATCTGGACGGGTTATGAGCTGTCTTGGTTAAATGCCAAAGGTAAGCCTATGGTGGCCATAGCTGAATTTCATTTAAGCTATGAAAGCCTGAATCTGATTGAGTCGAAATCGTTCAAACTGTATCTCAATAGCTTTAATCAAACCAAGTTTGATAGCCTAGATTCACTGCAAAAAACCTTAGTGCAAGACTTAAGTCAGTGTGCTCAAGGTGATGTTAGCGTTAAGATTATCGAGCCAAAAAGCTTTGGTATTCAGCGTATTATTGAGTTACCAGGCACTTGTATTGACGATCTCGATATTGAAGTCAGCGATTATAGTTTTAATCCTGATTACTTAGTTAACAGTACAGACGATAAGCAAACGGTCGCGGAAACGCTTAATTCAAACCTGCTGAAATCCAACTGTTTGATCACTTCGCAACCCGATTGGGGCAGCGTGATGATCCGTTATCAAGGCCCTAAAATCGATCGCGAGAAACTGCTGCGCTATTTGATTTCTTTCCGCCAACATAACGAATTCCACGAGCAATGTGTCGAGCGAATTTTCGTCGATTTAAAACGTTTTTGCCATTGCACTAAATTGACAGTTTACGCCCGCTACACGCGTCGCGGTGGTTTAGATATCAACCCTTATCGCAGTGACTTCGAGCAACCTGGTGAAAGCCACAGACTCGCAAGACAGTAATGACCTTCTTAGGCTATTAGATTAACAATCTGAGATAGAAAATAAGGTTTAAAAACTGCAACAAAGCTCTGAATCGCTAGCCCTAGCTGCTCGCTAGATTCAGAGCTTTTTTATTCACAGTGTTTGCACTCGCATTGAGCAATAAACGCCGTAACCATTGATGGCTCGGGTTTTGGGTATATTTACTGCTCCACACCATATACAAATCAATTGGCCGAGTTTTCAGGGGCATAGATAAAATCTGTAAGCCGAACATCTCAGCGTACTGACTGGCGTACCGCAAAGGCGCTATGCCTATCGCCTCACTTTTGCCAACAGTTGCAAACATACTCAATAAAGATGATTGCTCACTGTACATTTTGCGCCTTGGTAACACGCCTTCGGTAAACAAATCCCCTGCAGTCAAATTAAAACGCCGCATATTTAAAAAGACGTGTTTCTCCTCAAAATACTGCCCATGGGTGATAGCACCTTGAATACGAGGATGCTGCCGACTGGCGATACAAACTAAATTTTCGGTAAAGAGCAATTTGCTCGAGAGCAAACTTTGCTGCGCGGGCTTAATGTCTATGGCAACGGCTACCCGCTCAAGCAAAATATCGCGATATAGCTCATCCTCCTGCGGCGGCGACTCGCGGAAAATCACTTCAATATCAGCAGTCTGTAACAAAGCCTGCACGCCTGATTGCAGCGCTTCGATAACCGACTCATTAGCATATACATAAAAGCGCCGCTGGCTCGTGTTGGGATCAAAATGCTCAAACCCCAGTAATACGGTTTCAATATCCGCCATGGGCTGCTCAAATTTACGGTACATCTCCCTTGCCACCGATGTAGGCTCAATTCCCCGTCCAACCCGATTAAACAGCGACTCCCCGACCCAAGCCCTAAACCGGCTTATCGCATTACTCACGGAAGACTGAGTTAAATCTAACTCCTGTGCCGCTTGGGTGAATGAACGAGTACGGTAAACCACCATAAACACGCGTAATAAATTTAAATCTAATGGCTTTCGTGTCGGCATAAGGGAGTGCACTCATTCACTATATGAATATTACAACCCAAGCTAACTCGAGTTATCTAAATACACAAGCTGGCTATACTCAAACCATCAACGACACTATCCCACTTTTCGGTAGGTAAAATAATGCAAAAATCTTTGATGACAATGAGTATTATCGCAAGCTTCTCTTTAAGCGCCGTGGCCGCTGAACACGAGCATGAACATATCAGCCTGCACTATCAGGGAAAGCCTGCCACCGAGCAAACCATTGCGGTAAATAAAACCTCAGCAGCAAGCCTTAATTTTGCTGACAAAAAAGCCTTTGAAGAGTTTTCTAAAAATCTTATTGCTGAACTCGATGAACCAACAGCAGCCATTTTACGTGCCGATTTCAGCTTTATTGGCGACAAAACTCCAGACACAGTAAACCCTTCACTTTATCGCCAAGCTCAATTGAATATGGTGTCTAACGGCTTATACAAGGTCACAGATGGCATTTATCAAGTGCGTGGCACAGACTTATCGAACTTAACCCTTATCCGCGGTAAAACGGGTTGGATCCTTTATGACGTGCTGCTGACCAAAGAAGCAGCAAAATTATCCCTCGAGTTTGCGCTAAAACACTTGCCCGAGGGCAATAACTTACCCGTAGTCGCGATGATTTATTCCCACAGTCATGGAGATCATTTTGGCGGCTCCCGCGCCATCAAAGATATGTTCCCAAACGTCAAAGTCTATGGTTCCAATAACATCACCAAAGAAATTGTCGACGAAAATGTGCTTGCCGGTAATGCCATGAGCCGCCGCGCCGCCTATCAATACGGCGCAACATTAGAGCGAAACGATCAAGGCATTGTCGATGCCGCACTTGCTAAGGGATTATCCAAAGGCGAAGTGACCTACGTTAAACCCGATGTCACCTTAAATGCCAAAGATAAGTGGGAAACACTCACCATTGATGGCATCGACATGGTGTTTATGGATGCATCAGGCACAGAAGCCGCCTCGGAAATGGCCACCTATATTCCCTCAATGAAAGCATTGTGGACCGCTGAGCTCACCTACCACGGCATGCACAACATTTATACCTTACGCGGGGCAAAAGTTCGAGATGCGATAAAATGGTCTAAGGATATCAACGAATTACTGACTCATTTTGGTAATGATGCACAGGTTATATTCACTGCCCACTCAGCCCCCGTATTTGGCAATACTGATATAAACCAATACTTAAGAATGCAAAGGGATAACTATGGCCTAGTGCATAATCAAACCCTGCGTTTAGCCAATAATGGCGTGGGTATTCAAGATATTGGTGATGCGATTCAAACCACTATCCCTAAGGCTGTGCGCGATACTTGGTACACCAATGGTTACCATGGCACCTACAGCCATAATGCCAAAGCCGTGTACAACATGTACCTTGGCTATTTCGATATGAATCCCGCCAACTTAAACCCACTACCGACAAAAGATGAAGCGACGAAATTTGTGGAGTATATGGGCGGTGCCAAAGCCGTAGTGAAACACGCCAAAGCCGACTATGCCCAAGGCGAGTACCGTTTTGTGGCCACCGCACTCAATAAAGTCGTGATGGCAGAACCTAATAACAAAGAGGCAAGACAATTACTTGCCGATACCTATGAGCAACTGGGTTATCAAGCCGAAGGTGCTGGCTGGCGCAACATTTACCTCACTGGCGCCCAAGAGTTACGCGTAGGCATTCAACCCGGCGCGCCTAAATCGGCCTCTGCAGATATTTTAGGAGAAATGGACATATCGACCCTATTTGACTTCCTCGCCGTAAAAGTCGATAGCCTCAAAGCAGCTGAACTTGGGCTAATCAGGCTTAATGTGATTAACCCCGACACCCAAGAAACGCTCTATGTTGAACTAAGTAACGGTAATTTAAGCAATATTAAGGTTGATAAACCGATGGAGGCCGATGCCAATCTTTATATTGATAAACGCTATATTACGGGGATTTTACTCGGAAAAGTCACACTTAAAGAGTTACTGGCTAAGGGTACTGCCAAGTTAGAGGGTGATAAAGATGCCTTCGGTAAGATAGCGTCGACCTTAGTAAAGTTCGATGAAAGCTTTGAAATCGTCCCACTACCAAGCGCGAAATAACCAAATCAACGCCCTGAATCTTCAGGGCGTTTTATGGAAAAATTACACTAGCACTAACCATTCTGACACTTGGCGAGTCGAGTTCTGTAAGCAAAAGAGTGAAGTACGGATAGCCATTTTCACGACATGTCCTCTCTCGCGCACTCCTTAAAGGCCAGATTAAAGTAAGAGAATTAATTCGCTGACTCTGGCGTTGGGACTGAAGTTTTGCACTCAAGCAATAACTGCTGAAAATGCGCGCCTAAGTCTTGCTGGGCAAATTGCTCACTCGCGGTCACCATTTGCTTAAGGCTTTGTAAGGCTTGATCTAAACCTTGTTGCTCGATAAGACTTTTAGCATAGGCCGCCGCATCGGCGCCCTTTTGTAGCAAGCTCGCGACCTGATCAAAACTGATGTCTTGCTCCATTACTTTCTGTAAGTCCCCCAGCAGCTCTGCCACTTTAGCAGACTCCACCAGCGAGCCTTCAACATTGACTAACTTACCCAGCGGATCTTGGCTGAGTTTTTCAGCCACACAGGCCGAAACTGTGCCTGCTGCCGCGCTTTGAGCCACAACATCTAAGCCATTGGCACGAATTTGCTCAACCACTTGCTGCAACTGTGGATCTTGGGCTAACCAAGCCTGCTCCAATTGCTGCTTTTCATCGCCACCAAAATAACCACAACCAGATAGCAACACCATCATAGTGGCAGGTATTAGGCACTTAATCCGTTTCATTGTTAAACCTCATTTATTTCATTCAAATTCAAAATATTATGGGTGTGACTATACCCAGCAATGTTTAACCGAAGATGAATAAGACCAGTTAACCATAATCGGCAAGTAAGGCTTCTATGTTGCTCAGTTGCGCCGTTAGCATTATGGAAATCTCGGTGTTACCAGCATGCCCTAAACTCACGGCAAAACGGTATTCCTCGGTCAAACGCCCAAAATAGGTTTGCCAATACAATGAACTTGCATCAATGGTTTGCAGCGGAATATTAGGATAGACACTCAGCAAAGGCGCTACACCACAGAACGGCATCAACGCTGCATCTTGGTATCTAAGCTCAACCGATCCGGCCACCAATTGCTCGAATGGCTTAAGATGAAAGCCGAAGGATTTAAGCGACTGCGCTAAACCTAGGCCAGTCGCCTTAATATAGGATTCCTTTAACGCCCATAAATCGAAAAAGCGCTGCCGCTGACTCGCTTCATCGACAAGGGTCAACAAAGCCGCAGTTTCTTGGGCGGAAAAATAATGATTTAGGATTGGATAGATATCCGTCTTCGGCCGCGATCTTTCAATATCGACCCCAAATAAACCAGACTCAACACCATGAAACTGAGTCACACCAATCAATAACCAATCGCCGCTATGGCTTAGGTTAAACTCAAGCCCCGTTTGCTGTTGCAATTTTGCCGTTAAACTCGGCTTACCCTTAGCGCCATATTCAAAACACCACTCGTGTGGCGATAAATCCGCATAGCGAGATAACACGGCCCGCAACGCAGCCCTGACCTGTAATCCCTTCATTTGCGCCTTGGGATCGCGATAACGCGCGACCTTAGCGAGTTCATCATCACTTAACCAAGACTGAGCGAGTGATGTTTGCGGCAATGAAATATCGCTCAGTGGAATAAAAAATAGATCCACATTCACGCCGTTTTTGCTAGATGTTCTGGAGTAGGTCATTTGAGGGCCTTGCAGGACAAAGCCTTGCGGCTGATGGTTATCATTGTCTGGCTTTTTGGAGAGCACTTAGCAACATTCTTATCTCGGTATTGTCTAGGTTCATCGTTATCTGAGTTCATTATGCATCTTAAATAGTTTCAACTAAGCCCGAGTTCAATTCTTAGCCACACTCTAATAAGAGCAATTCTTAGCTGCACTCTAATTAGAGCAATTCTTAGAACGACTCTGAACGCCATCCTATGCGCAAATTTTTTGCTGCAATTGCGCCAAGATTTTGCGCCCAAATTAACAGGTTTAGCCGCACAGTCTCATTCATGACGAAAGGGCAGTAAGCCAATATTGGGCTATTTTACCCCGCTAACTCAAAAAAGCGGTCTTTATCGCCCCTAAAAATTTAATTCTTCCACTATCAAAGTATTAAAAAGCCCAAGCGGTCAACGAAAACCCAACATAACGCACAGAAAATACCTTTGCTCAAAAAAAGCCAATAAATTCCAGTCCCAGATGATTGTATCGCCCAGAAACCTCAGGTAATCTGCATCCCCATTAAGTGACACAGATGATAAGCACAGGTTTTACTATGAGTGTCACTATGTTCTTCAAGAGTGCCACAGCTGACTCAGCCAAAATGGCTTCTCAGTCCCAATAGATTATGTCGGATGATAATTATTATTAATGGCAGCTCGCGACTCTCAATCTAAAGCGCCGTCTTATGCCCCCAAGAGCACGACTCAAGCGGCGAAAAAAGACAGCGCACCTCGGCATAGCAACGCCACCACCACGCCTGAAATGCGACTCTTTATCCAGCAATCGGATCTGAGCGTCAGCCAGCTGGCAAAGATTTTAAATATTACCGAGGCAACAGTGCGTAAGTGGCGTAAGCGTGAGTCCATCAGCAACAGTTCGAACACGCCCCACCATCTCAACACGACGCTCACGCCGATGGAAGAATATGTGGTGGTGGGATTACGTTACCAACTCAGACTCACCTTAGATAGATTGCTCCACGTCACCCAAACCTACATTAATCCCAATGTGTCGCGCTCCGGCCTTGCCCGTTGCTTAAAGCGCTACGGCATATCGCGGCTCGATGAATTTGAAGCACCACAAGTCCCCGAACGCTATTTTAATCAATTGCCTGTGACTCAAGGCAGCGATATCCAAACCTATACGGTCAATCCAGAAACCTTGGCTAAGGCGCTCGCATTGCCGAGTACCGACGGCAATACTGTGGTGCAAGTGGTGTCACTCACCATACCGCCGCAGCTCACTGAGCAAGCTCCAAGCTCAGTGCTATTAGGCGTAGACACGGCAAGTGATTGGATTTACCTCGATATTTATCAAGACAGCAATACCCAAGCGACCAATAGATATATCGCCTATGTCCTCAGACATGGGCCGTTTCATTTACGAAAGTTGCTCGTTCGCAACTATCACACCTTCTTAGCCCGTTTTCCCGGTGCCCATGGCACGCCAAAGACAAACGCGGCTGGTTCCCAAAACAAGGTCACCGTATCTAGGTCGACCCGTGGAGACTCTTTATGAGCCATACCCCTTCTGTACCTAATTCAGCAACTGATTCTACGAAAGAGTCAAAAAAAGATAAACGACTCAACAAACGTTTAAAAGATATGCCCGTTGCCATCGTCGGCATGGCCAGTATCTTCGCCAACTCGCGTTATTTAAATAAATTTTGGGATTTGATCAGCGAAAAAATCGATGCCATTACTGACATCCCAGACACCCATTGGCGCGCCGAAGATTACTACGATGCCGACAAAAGCAAAGCCGATAAAAGCTACTGTAAACGCGGTGGTTTTTTACCAGAAGTCGACTTCAATCCAATGGAATTCGGTCTGCCACCCAATATTCTTGAGTTGACAGATACCTCGCAACTGCTGTCGCTGATTGTCGCCAAAGAAGTGCTTGCCGACGCCAATCTGCCCACCGATTACGATCGTGATCGTATCGGCATCACCCTAGGGGTTGGCGGTGGTCAAAAAATCAGTCAGAGCTTGAACTCGCGCCTGCAATATCCAGTGCTTAAAAAAGTATTCAAAAGCAGCGGCCTGAGTGATGAAGACAGCGAAATGCTGATCAAAAAGTTCCAAGACCAATATATCCACTGGGAAGAAAACTCTTTCCCAGGGTCCTTAGGCAACGTGATTGCAGGCCGTATTGCCAACCGTTTTGATTTTGGCGGCATGAACTGCGTAGTCGATGCAGCCTGTGCAGGCTCGCTTGCCGCCATGCGCATGGCGTTGACTGAACTGACCGAAGGTCGCAGCGACATGATGATCACCGGCGGCGTCTGTACCGACAACTCGCCATCCATGTACATGAGCTTCTCAAAAACGCCAGCCTTCACCACTAACGAAACCATTCAACCCTTTGATATCGATTCAAAAGGCATGATGATCGGCGAAGGAATCGGCATGGTCGCGCTTAAGCGCCTTGAAGATGCCGAGCGCGATGGCGACCGGATTTATGCCGTCATCAAAGGCGTTGGCGCCTCATCGGACGGTAAGTTTAAGAGTATTTATGCACCGCGCCCCGAAGGCCAAGCTAAAGCATTGGAGCGCGCCTACGATGACGCGGGTTTTGCCCCGCACAGCATTGGCTTAGTTGAAGCCCATGGCACAGGCACAGCCGCAGGTGATGTGGCTGAATTTAATGGTTTAAAATCAGTATTTGCCCAAGGCAACGACACAAATCAACATATCGCGTTAGGTTCAGTGAAATCCCAAGTGGGCCACACTAAATCCACAGCAGGCACTGCTGGGGTGATCAAAGCCGCGCTAGCGCTGCACCACAAGGTATTGCCTGCGACCATTAACGTTAGCAAGCCTAATCCAAAACTGAATATCGAAAGCTCACCATTCTATTTAAATACCGAAACTCGCCCATGGTTCCAGCGCGCCGATGCAACGCCGCGCCGTGCAGGTGTAAGCTCCTTTGGTTTTGGCGGCACGAACTTCCATCTCGTATTAGAAGAATACAAACCTGAGCACAGCCGCGATGAGCAATATCGTCAGCGCAGTGTGCCGCAGACACTATTGTTTGCCGCAGCCAATAAAGCCGCGCTGCTTAGCGAGTTAAAAGCTGCGCTGAGCCAAAGCGTGAACACAAGCGCAAACGCGAATAAGAGCAGCGCTGCGAGCCTGAACGCTATCGCTCAGCAATATCCATTACGCACACTGACAAGCACAGATGCCCGTTTAGGTTTTGTGGCTAAGGATATCGCTCAGCTGCAAGCTCAGTTGAATCAAGCCATCTCTCATCTAGAAAGCAGTGCGCATTTAGAAAGCGGGCATTTAGAAACTAATGCAAGCGAGGCGTGGCAATTACCTTCTGGCATCAGCTACCGCGCAAAAGCTTTAGTCACTGAAACCAATAGCAAGAATGACTCCAATAAAGTGGCTGCCCTGTTTGCTGGTCAAGGTTCACAGTACCTGAACATGGGCCGCGAACTCGCCTGCCATTTCCCGGAAATGCGCCAACAAGTGACGGCCAGCAATAAGGTATTTGCTCACCACGGCCAAACGCCGTTATCGAACATCCTTTACCCTATTCCGGCATTCGATGCCGATGCAGTTAAAGCCCAAGAAGCGGCGCTGACCAATACCCTGTTCGCCCAAAGCGCCATAGGCGCGGTTTCAATGGCGCAATATTCGCTATTAACGCAAGCGGGTTTTGCACCCGATATGGTGGCGGGTCATAGCTTTGGTGAATTGTCAGCCCTTTGCGCGGCAGGCGTGATTTCCAATGAAGATTACGTCGAACTGGCCTTCGCCCGTGGGCATGCCATGGCGCAAGTGCCGAGCGATACTGGGACTCAAGTTGATTTAGGAACCATGTTCGCGATTATTCTTAAGCAAAAGAATGATATCGATGCGATCAATAGCTGTTTAGCCCAGTTTGATGGCGTTAAAATTGCCAACTACAACGCGCCGACGCAATTAGTCATCGCAGGTGGCACAGAGCAAACTCAGCTGGCCGCGAAAGCCATTAGTGAACAGGGCTTTAAAGCGATTGCCCTGCCTGTCTCAGGCGCATTCCATACCCCATTGGTTGGACACGCACAAAAGCCATTTGCCAAAGCCATTGATAAAGCTAAATTCAGCGCGCCTTCAGTCGCACTTTATGCCAACGGTACGGGTCAATTGCACCCAAGCGATGGCAAAGCGATTAAAGCAGAATTCAAACAACACATGCTGCAATCGGTTCGCTTTAGCGAACAACTGCAGGCCATGTATGACGCTGGCGCCCGTGTGTTTGTTGAGTTTGGTCCTAAGAACATACTGCAAAAGTTAGTTGAAAATACCTTAGGTGAACACTTAAATGAGCTTTGCCTTGTCAGCATGAACCCGAATCCTAAGGGCGACAGTGACAGTCAATTACGCTTAGCCGCAGTGCAACTCGCGGTAGCCGGTGTGGCATTAACTGAGGTTGATCCCTATCAAGCCGTCACGTCACAAGAGATTGCCGAGCGTGAAGCGCCATCAGCGATGAACATCAAACTCACCGCCACTAACCACATTAGTGCTACGACCAAAGCTAAGATGGCCAAATCCCTCGCCACAGGCAGCGTGACTAGCCAAGTGCAATATGTGGATCGCATCGTTGAAACGGTTGTCGAAAAAGAAGTCGAAAAAATTGTTGAGAAAGAAGTCATCGTCGAAAAAGTGGTTGAGAAAATAATAGAAGTGGAAGCGAATCAAGTGGCAGCTGTTGAAATGAAACAAACATCCCCAAGCGTTACGCAAGGCTTAAGCAATCACCAGCAACAAGCGACGGCGCAGTTGAGCCCAAGTACAGCAAGCGTCAGCAGCGATGCGTTAACGGCATTTTTCAGCGCACAATCTCAAGCGGCGCAGTTACATCAACAGTTTTTAGCCATCCCGCAGCAATACGGCGATACCTTCACGACGCTGATGACAGAACAAGCCAAGATGGCAAGCCTTGGCATTGCAATCCCAGAAAGCCTGCAACGCTCAATGGAAATGTTCCACCAGCATCAAGCGCAAACCCTGCAAAGTCACGCCGAATTTATGCAGCTACAAAGCAGTAGCAGCCAAGCGGCCTTGGCGATGTTAAACAATGCACCGATTAACTTTACTCCAGCAGTTGCAAGTCAGCCACGAGCAACTGCGCCGGCTCCTGTTGCTCCAGCGCCTGTGGCTGCAACTGTGCACAATGCCACTCCTACACCAGTAGCGACTCAAGTTGTTGCGACGAGACCCGCTGTTAGCACACCTGTTGCGCCTGTTGTGCAAACGGCTCCCGTTGCTTATTCACCTGCTGTGACTGTACAAGTTGCGCCAGCAGCTCCTGCCGCTCCTGCATTAGTCATGCCTGCTGTAGTGATGCCAGAAGTGACACCTGCGGCACCAGCAACGAGCGGCTTAAGTGCTGCACTTGTTCAACAAACCATGATGGCTGTGGTGGCCGATAAAACAGGCTACCCCACTGAAATGCTGGAACTTGGCATGGATATGGAAGCCGATTTAGGTATCGATTCGATTAAGCGCGTTGAAATCCTAGGCACAGTGCAAGACGAGCTGCCGGGCTTACCTGAACTCAGCCCAGAAGATTTGGCTGAATGCCGTACCTTAGGTGAAATCGTTGACTATATGCAAAGTAAGCTTACAAAAAATGACAAGCTTCCAGCAGTGGGTTCAATTATCGTAGCGCCTATTACTGCTGCAAATGTGGCAACTCAAGTGGCAACAGCCGCACCTGCCGTTAACGGTTTAAGCGCTGCGTTAGTACAACAAACCATGATGGCTGTGGTGGCTGACAAGACAGGCTATCCGACTGAAATGCTGGAGCTCAGCATGGATATGGAAGCCGATCTAGGTATCGATTCCATTAAGCGCGTTGAAATTTTAGGTACAGTACAAGACGAACTGCCGGGTTTACCAGAGCTCAGCCCAGAAGATTTGGCTGAGTGCCGTACCTTAGGTGAAATCGTTGACTACATGAACAGCAAACTGCCAGCGGCTGGCCAAGTTGTAGTTTCTACAACAGCGCCAACAGCTCCTACCGCTAATGGTTTAAGCGCTGCACTTGTTCAACAAACCATGATGGCTGTGGTTGCCGACAAGACAGGCTACCCCACTGAAATGCTGGAGCTCAGCATGGATATGGAAGCCGATCTCGGTATCGATTCAATTAAGCGCGTTGAAATCTTAGGTACAGTGCAAGACGAGCTGCCGGGTTTACCTGAGCTCAGCCCAGAAGATTTGGCCGAGTGTCGCACCTTGGGTGAAATCGTTAACTACATGAACAGCAAACTGCCAGCTGTAGGATCAGTTATCGTAGCAACTCATGTGACAACTGCCGCGCCTGCCGCCAGCGGTTTAAGCGCTGCGTTAGTGCAACAAACTATGATGGCAGTGGTGGCCGACAAGACAGGCTACCCCACTGAAATGCTGGAACTCAGCATGGATATGGAAGCCGATCTAGGTATCGATTCTATCAAGCGCGTTGAAATCTTAGGCACAGTGCAAGATGAGCTACCGGGCTTACCTGAGCTGAATCCTGAAGATCTGGCCGAGTGTCGCACCTTAGGCGAAATCGTTGACTACATGAACAGCAAATTGCCAGTAGTTAGCGCGGTAGCAGTTGCACCAGCGGCAAACGTTGAAGCAACGCCAGCACAAGTTCCAGCGAATAACGGTTTAAGCGCTGAAAAAGTCCAACAAACCATGATGTCAGTGGTGGCCGACAAGACAGGCTACCCCACTGAAATGCTAGAACTGAGCATGGATATGGAAGCCGATTTAGGCATAGATTCCATCAAGCGCGTTGAAATCTTAGGCACAGTACAAGACGAACTACCGGGTTTGCCTGAACTCAATCCTGAAGATCTGGCCGAGTGTCGCACCTTAGGTGAAATCGTTAGCTATATGCAAAGCAAGCTAGGCCAAAACGCGGTAAGCCAGAATGCCGCGCCAGTTAGCGCAGTCGTTCAGCCTGAACCTACTATCGATTTACCGCCACACAGTGAGGTAGTGCTAAAAAAGTTGCCAGCGGCGGCTGAGCTAACGCAACTATCGCCACAGCAATCGTCAAAGCAATCAGCGCAAAAAGCTCTGCCACGCGTTTTTGCTAAAGATGCCTGCATTATCATTAGCGATGATGGTCACAATGCTGGCGTACTTGCCGAGAAATTGCATGCTCAAGGTCTAACGGTTGCGGTTGTGCGCTCGCCAGAAAGCCTTGTAGCCAGTGCATCACCGCTCAATAGCCACATTGCCAGCTTCACATTGGCGGCGATTGACGATGCCAGCATCAGCGCAGTGATTAATGAGATCAAAAGCTTAGGTACAGTTGCAGGCTTTATTCATCTGCAACCACAACATAAAACCTCAGCAGATACTAAAGGTTTAGTGTTGTCCAGTGCCGCCAAAGCGTCGGTCGAGCAAGCATTCTTGTTCGCCAAGCACTTACAACCCCTGCTAACAACAGCAGCAACCGCCAATACTGGTAGTAGTTTTATCAGCGTCAGTCGTATCGACGGTGGCTTTGGTTATCTTAACCACAGCCAAATTGCCCGCAGCGAGTTAAACCAAGCGGCATTGGCAGGTCTGACTAAAACCTTGAGTCACGAGTGGCCAAGCGTGCATTGCCGCGCCTTAGATATCGCGCCAGCACTTGATGCCAAGCAACTGGCCAATGCAGTGATCGCTGAGCTCTTTGCAACCGATAACGTATTGGAAGTCGGTGTTAGCCAAGGCGCAGCCCAAGCACTTGAGCGCGTAACCTTAGTTGCTGGCAAGGCTGATACCCGCCACAGCGCGGCAAACTTGACGAGTGCAGATAAAATACTGGTGACCGGTGGCGCAAAAGGCGTGACCTTTGAATGTGCCTTGAGTCTGGCAAAACGCAGCAAGGCGCACTTTATCCTTGCTGGCAGAAGCAGCCAACAAACCATTCCCGCTTGGGCACAGGGTAAAAATAACAGCGAACTTAAAGCCGCAGCTATTGCCCACATTCAAAGCTTGGGCGAGAAACCCACGCCAAAACAAGTGGATGCCTTAGTATGGCCAGTTCAAAGCAGCCTAGAAATTGCAGCCGCACTAGAAGCCTTTACCGCCGTGGGCGCGAGCGCCGAGTACTTAAGCCTCGATGTTAACAATCCAGACGCAATCGCCAGCACGATAGTGCCGATTACCGAGTTATCACCTATTACCGGCATCATCCATGGTGCGGGCGTACTCGCCGATAAACACATCCAAGACAAGACCTTAGATGAGTTAGCACGGGTGTACGGCACTAAGGTCACAGGCATTAGCAATCTGCTTGCCGCACTGGATTTAGATAAAGTAAAACTGATCGCCCTGTTCTCTTCGGCGGCGGGTTTTTACGGTAATACCGGCCAAAGCGATTACGCCATGTCCAACGACATACTCAACAAAGCCGCACTGCAACTGGCGCAGCAACTGCCAAATGCCAAAGTGATGAGCTTCGATTGGGGTCCGTGGGACGGCGGCATGGTGAATCCTGCGCTGAAAAAGATGTTTATGGATCGCGGTGTTTATGTGATCCCGCTAAAGGCGGGTGCTGAGTTATTTGCTAGCCAATTACTGAGCAACACAGGCGCACAATTGCTGGTCGGTACTGATATGCAAGGCACAGTTCCAAGTGACGAGCAAGCAACTCAAGGTAGCAATCTAAAAAAGCCTGAAGCGGATCTGACCACTGACGCGTCGGATCCGCATGCTTTGGCATCAACACTTGCTGCAATCGCTTTCACACAAACAGTAAAACTGCAGCGCACACTGGACCCTAAGGCAATGATCTTTATTGAAGATCACTGCATTAACGGTAATCCCGTATTACCGACTGTGTGCGCGATTCAGTGGATGCGTGAAGCCGCCTTTGATGTGCTCAAGCAGCCTGTCAAAGTGCAAAGCTATAAGCTATTGAAGGGCATTATTTTCGACACTGCCGTGTTACAAAATGGAGTGTTAGAAAGTGCAGCCCCCATCACGCTGGAACTTGAACTTGCACCGATTGCGTTAACGGATAAAGCCGCGAAAGATTTTGACGAGTGCTTGAGTGGACAATTCAATGCCTTAATCAGCTTTGAAGGTCGTCCGCAATATAAAGCCATCCTAGTCGTTGATGATGCTGTTGATGACGCGGCGAGTGATAACTTAGCCACTAACAGCAAAGCAACTGCTTTTGACGCGCACAGTTTGGCAGGACTTTCTGTCATCACAACCGCGAGCAGCCTTTACAGCGACGGCACGCTTTTCCACGGTCCAAGACTGCAAGGTATTGAGTCTGTGTTGAAGTTTGACGATGCGAGCTTAGTCGCCAAGGTGAGCCTACCCCATGTTGCGTTAGCGGACTGCGGGAGTTTTGTGCCCAATCTGGCCCCTAAAGGCTCACAAGCTTTTGCGGAAGATTTGTTGCTACAGGCGATGCTAGTGTGGGCGAGACTCAAATATGGCGCGGCGAGTTTACCATCAAGCATTGGTGAGTTTATCTCCCATGCGCCGTTTGCCTTTGGCGATAAAGGGTATTTAGTGCTCGAGGTGGTGAAACACTCAGGCCGTGCCCTTGAAGCCAATATCACGCTGTATCATCAAGATGGCCGCTTAAGCTGCGAGATGAACAACGCCAAAGTCACCATCAGCAAAAACCTTAACGGTACATTCTTAGCCAACAAAGTTGTTGCTAATCAAACCGCTGCGAATAAATCCATTGAAAGCGTGGAGGCAAAAGTCGAGTGAACTTAGCCCACCCTTTAGCAACGACCCATAGCGGCCAAACTGAAACGTCGATAGCTGACACGGCTATGACTGAAAAGCTTGCCAAGCCACTGCGTATTGCAGTGTTGCTTGGCGATGCCGTCAACCTTGACTCTCACTCAGCCCAAGTATTAGAAACGTTTGCGGAACGTGAAAGAGTTCAGATTTGCGCTGCCGATGCCAACCAATCAACAGTACATGTGCCGACAGCTCATGAACCAAGAGGGCATAAACCGTCAGTGCATGAGCAAAGGTCGCTCACTGCCTTGTTAGGCCAAGCAACAACAGCCATTGAGCAAGGCAAGCTCGTTGAACTTAAATTCAATGATGGCAATCTGCCCCAGCCTTTGACTCAGTCCCTGTATTTGCTTGATGGTTTACGCGCCGCCAAACTGCGTCTTCACGCCCACGCGTTTATTGCTGGCTTTGCCGCTGGTAATGAGACAACAGGTGTTGCTAATGCAGCGGCGGTTGCTAATGCTGCATTAGCGGCGGCAAAGCGTAATCCAGCTCAAACCGTTCAACATCAGACTGTCGCCAACACTCTCAACGAGGCCTTTGTTGCGCTGCGCCAAGGCGTAACCGCCCTCGCTGCGCGAACACAAGCGCCGCTTAAAGGCACTACTGATATAAAACAGACAAACGACACCAATCATCAAACTGGCTATTGGTTTAGCGACCAACATCAAGCGCGGGTTTTATGTCTAAATCTTGTAGCAAAGAATCTAGCGGCAACAAGATCAAACCCAGCAGATACCTTGCTGGATTCAGGCCAAGATATTTGCCAAAGCCTAGTACTGACCCAAGGCACACAAGTTATCGCGCCCAAAGCTCTTGTTGATGAAAACCGGCTGTTTGTGCCGATAAGTGCTGACAATATTGATTCACTCATCGCGCAAGTATTGCAACTAGTTAACACTCTGGAAAATGGCGCCGGCTTGCACGCTGACTTTCGCGCTGAGCAACTCAAACCTTGGTTTGAACGCTATGATGCCAACGCGCCTCTGGCGTTAGTCTTAATGGCAGCATCGATTGATGATCTCAAACTTGAAGCCAAAGCCATGCTTACGGCGCTTGAAAATGATGCGGTGCGTCATCATGGTCAACCCTTTAAGACGCCAGCGGGCAGCTGCTTTACCGCTAAGCCGCTAGGGGATGCGGGACTTACCTTTGTATATCCCGGCGTTGGCACGGTTTACGCCAATATGTTCAATAACTTGCATGAATATTTCCCCGCGCTGTATCACCAGTTAGAACGTGAAGGCGATTTAAGCGCCATGCTGCAATCACCGCAGATTTATGCGGCAGATGTTAAAACCGCGGCTGGCATGAACCTAAGTCAGCAAGCGATTAGTGGCGTGGGGGCCAGTTATCTATTCACTAAACTGTTGACCCAAGTCTTTAATATTAAGCCTAAAATGGCGCTCGGTTACTCAATGGGCGAAGCAGCCATGTGGGCCAGCCTAGATGTGTGGCAAACACCGCACGCTATGATTAACGCCACCGAAAATAGCGATATTTTCAACCATGCCATTTCTGGCGAGCTAACCGCAGTGCGCCGAGCATGGCAGCTTAAGGATAATGAATCCATAGTGTGGAATAGCTTTGTGGTGCGCGCCGATAGCAAGGAAATCAAAGCATTACTGCCAGAGTTCCCTCGCGCCTACTTAGCCATCATTCAAGGTGATACTTGCGTTATTGCCGGCTGCGAAACAAGCTGTAAAGCCCTACTTGCAAAGTTAGGTAAGCGTGGGATTGCCGCCAATCGCGTCACGGCAATGCATACCACACCTGCCATGTTAGTCCATGGGCAAGTACAAGATTTCTATACTCAAGCAGTGAAACCTGAGGCACTGAAACCTAAGGCGCTGGAACCTAAGGCGCTGGAAGCGGCAGCACATGGCTCGCCTATTCGCTTTATCAGCGCAGCGCAAACTGCGCCAGTAACCGTGGATAGTCACAGCATTGGCCGCGCGATTGCCGATACCTTTTGTTCGCCACTCGACTTTAGTGCGCTCATTCAAAATGCCACTAAGCAAGGGGCAAGACTGTTTGTCGAAGTGGGCGCCGATAGGCAAACCAGCACACTCATAGATAAAATCAGCCACGCCCATGCAGGCCAAAGCACGGCGAACGAGGTAACAGTCGCCATTGCTTGCAATGCCAAGGGTGCCGATGCGATTACCAGCTTACTCAAGTGCTTAGCTCAGCTGATAAGCCACAGAGTGCCGCTGTCGCTCGCGCCGCTCATTAAGCCATTAAGTGCTAACGCAGCCCCTTTATCATCAGAAGTATCACCAGAAGGAGAACCCCAGTGAGTTCTCAGCATTCCCCTGCGATTGATAAAACTACCGTGCCTACCATTACGTCAAACCGCGCATCAAAAAGTGCGTCAAAAATTGCGATTGTCGGCCTCGCGACTCAGTATCCTGACGCCGATAATCCCCAAACCTTCTGGCAAAATCTGCTGGATAAAAAAGACTCACGCACCCAAATCAGCCGCGAGAAGCTCAATGCCAATCCCGCCGATTACCAAGGTGTGCAGGGGCAATCTGACCGTTTTTACTGTGATAAAGGCGGCTATATCCAACACTTTGAGTTTGATGCCAAGGGCTATCAACTGCCTGAGTCCGCCTTTGACGGTTTAGATGAAAGCTTTTTATGGGCACTCGATTGCAGTCGTAAAGCCCTGCAAGACGCAGGGATTGCCCCAAGCGATGCCGTACTGGCGCGCACTGGTATCGTAATGGGAACCTTGTCGTTCCCCACGGCCCGCTCCAACGAATTATTTTTGCCTCTGTATCATCAAACCGTTGAAAAGGCGCTGCAAAACAAACTTAATCAAAGCGCATTTCAGCTGGCTGACTTTGGCAACTCAGTTAACGATCTCAATGCCAATAGCCAAGCATTAAACGTCGCCAATGGCGCCGTTGCCCACACAGCCTCAAAACTGGTCAGCGATGCACTCGGTTTGGGTGGCACTCAATTGAGTCTGGACGCCGCCTGCGCCAGTTCGGTTTATGCGCTCAAACTCGCCTGCGATTACCTAACAACAGGCAAGGCAGATATGATGCTTGCGGGCGCAGTATCGGGCGCCGATCCCTTCTTTATCAACATGGGATTCTCGATTTTCCACGCCTATCCAGATCATGGTATCTCGGCGCCCTTTGATAGCAATAGCAAGGGCTTATTCGCCGGAGAAGGCGCTGGGGTGTTAGTCTTAAAACGCTTAGAAGATGCCGAGCGCGATGGCGACAACATCTATGCCGTCGTTAGCGGCATTGGTTTGTCGAACGACGGTAAAGGCCAGTTTGTATTAAGCCCCAACAGCAAGGGCCAAGTGCAAGCCTTCGAGCGCGCCTATAGTGCCGCAAACACACTGCCCGCCAATATCGAAGTGATTGAATGCCATGCCACAGGCACGCCGCTTGGGGATAAGGTCGAACTCGCTTCGATGGAACGCTTTTTTGAGGACAAACTCGCGGGCTCTGCGGTACCGCTGATCGGTTCGGCAAAATCCAACTTAGGCCATTTACTCACAGCCGCGGGCATGCCGGGGATCATGAAGATGATTTTTGCCATGCGCTCGGGTCGACTGCCGCCAAGTATTAACTTATCAGCGCCGATATCCTCGCCTAAGGGCTTATTTAGCGCTAAAAATCTGCCAACAGAATTGCATGCTTGGCCAGATAAAGCCGGCAATGACCGCCGCCACGCGGGTGTTTCCGTGTTCGGTTTTGGCGGCTGTAACGCGCATTTATTGCTGGAATCCTATGTTGCCAATACAAACAAGAAGAATGAACAAGCCGCAGCCGCAGTAAGTTACCAGCACACGCCATTAAATATCATTGGCTTAGCATCGCACTTTGGGCCTTTAACCTCCATTAATGCACTGGATAACACGATTCATGCTCGGCAACATGCCTTTATCCCGCTGCCCGCTAAACGCTGGAAAGGCTTAGATAAACACCCTGAGATCTTAGCTAACTTTGGTTTGCCTGCTGTACCGCAAGGCGCGTATATCGACCAGTTCGATTTTGACTTCCTGCGCTTTAAAGTGCCGCCCAATGAGGATGATCGCCTGATCTCCCAGCAACTGCTGCTGATCAAAGTGGCCGATGAAGCGATCCGTGATGCCAACTTAAAACCCGGTGGCAAAGTTGCTGTATTAGTAGCGATGGAAACCGAACTGGAATTACACCAGTTCCGTGGCCGCGTAAATCTGCACACTCAACTGGCAGACAGTCTTAAAAAACAAGGGATAACACTCACACAAGCCGAGTATCTCGCCCTTGAAAAGATCGCCATGGACAGTGTGCTCGATGCCGCCAAACTGAACCAATACACCAGTTTTATTGGCAACATCATGGCGTCACGTATCGCATCCCTTTGGGACTTTAACGGCCCTGCCTTTACCATTTCGGCGGCGGAGCAATCGGTCGCCCGCTGTATCGATGTGGCCGAAAATCTGTTGTCCCAAGAATCCTTAGATGCCGTAGTGATCGCCGCCGTCGATTTAAGTGGCAGTTTAGAGCAAGTGATCCTTAAAAACGCCGTATCGCCAGTGGCATTTACTGCCACTGACGCAGGCTGGAAAGTCGGTGAAGGTGCTGGCGCGTTAGTGCTCACAACAGCGCAATCAAGTGCAGCCCAGCCAAGTAATGCCGCTAACAATACTAATACTAATGCTAATGCCAATAGCAGCAGCTATGGCGACAGTTATGGTCATATCAGCGGCCAAGTGTTTGGCCCTATGTGTGACCAGCAAGGTAATAGCAACACAGCGCGTATTTGTGATGACTTATTAACCCAAGCCAAGGTCAATAGCAGCCAGATTTGCTTGATTGAAACCAGTATTGCGGTTGAGCAACTTGCCGATTCAGAGTTGATACTCAATACCCTGTTGCCGAGTGTGAACCAGCGCAGCCAAGCTGCTGATACCCTTGGCCACAACTTTGCTGCTGCGGGTATGGCGAGTATTTTAAGCGCCCTGTTGCAGCTTAAAAATCAGGTGCAGCTTAAAAACCAAGCGCAACTTAACAAGCATTCTTCTCAAGCTCAGCAGCACGCGCTCGTTGCCACGTTTAGCCAAGGTAAATGCTCGCAGTTACTGCTCAGCCAAAGTGCCACGCAAGCATACAATTTGCAGCAAAGGCTAGATCAAGATTTAACGCTTTCTGAGCAAAAACACTTAATAAAACAAGTAACGCTCGGTGGCCGCGATATCTATCGGCATATCCTAGATACGCCGTTGGCGAACCTTGATGCTATACAACAAAAAGCCCAAGCCATGACAGCACTGCCAACGCGCAGCCAACGCAAACATTTGGCCCAAATAGCGAGCAAAGACACGAGTCGCTTTGCAACAAGCAGCCCAACCACGGCTCAACAAAAAGAGACATTAAGCAGCATGCCAATTAATGCCCTAAGCACGCCCAATAAAAACGCCGCTCAAGCAGAGCTAAAAGACGCGGCATTTTTAAGCAATCAGCAACTCGCCCGTGAAGCCCATTTAGCCTTTTTACAAAGCCGTGCTGAAGGCTTGAAACTGGCCGATGCCTTGATGAAAGCCCAACTTAAGGGCGAACTGACATCAATTGGCCAAGCTGCGCCAGTACAGCAGCAAGCCATTGTTCAGGCATCTGCGACAGCGGTTCTTCCACATCCTGTGCTTTATCCCAATCATGCAAAAGTGCCTGAGTACACGCCGCCAACACCGATAAGCAAGCCTTGCATTTGGGATTATGCGGATTTAGTCGAGTACGCCGAAGGTGATATTGCTAACGTCTTTGGCCCAGATTACGCCATTATCGACAGCTATTCGCGCCGTGTACGCCTGCCAACCACGGACTATTTACTGGTATCTCGGGTAACGAAATTAAACGCCCAGATGAACCAATATCAGCCTTGCACTATGACCACAGAATACGACATTCCTGTGGACGCGCCGTATTTGGTCGATGGCCAAATCCCTTGGGCCGTGGCGGTCGAATCGGGTCAATGCGACTTGATGCTGATCAGCTACTTAGGTATCGATTTTGAAAACAAGGGCGAGCGCGTTTATCGCCTGCTCGATTGCACCCTGACCTTCCTTGGCGACTTACCGCGCGGTGGTGACACCCTGCGCTACGACATTTCCATCAATCACTTTGCCCGCAATGGCGATACCTTGTTGTTCTTCTTCTCCTACGAATGTTTCGTGGGTGACAAGCTGATCCTTAAAATGGATGGCGGCTGTGCCGGCTTCTTCACCGATAAAGAACTGGCCGACGGTAAAGGCGTTATTCACACCGAAGCTGAAATCAAAGCGCGCAACCTCGCCTTGAATAATCCGAATAAACAGCGCTTTAATCCGCTGCTTGATTGCGCGCAAAGCCAATTTGATTACAGCCAAATCCATAAATTGCTCGGCGCCGATATCGGTGGCTGTTTTGGCGGCGCCCATGCGGCGCATCAAGCCCAATATGGGTTGCAGCCCTCTTTATGTTTTGCATCCGAAAAATTCCTGATGATTGAACAGGTCAGCAATCTTGAGGTACATGGCGGCGCGTGGGGCTTAGGCTCAGTTCAAGGCCATAAGCAGCTCGAAGCTGATCATTGGTATTTCCCGTGTCATTTCAAGGGCGACCAAGTGATGGCGGGGTCATTAATGGCCGAAGGTTGTGGTCAATTACTGCAATTCTTTATGCTGCATATTGGGATGCATGCCAGTACAGAAGAAGGGGGCGTCAAAAACGGTCGTTTCCAACCGCTAGAAAACGCGTCACAAAAAGTGCGCTGTCGCGGTCAAGTCTTGCCGCAATCTGGCCTGCTCACCTATCGCATGGAAATCACCGAAATCGGTATGAGCCCGCGCCCGTATGCTAAGGCGAATATCGATATTTTGCTCAATGGCAAAGTGGTCGTGGATTTCCAAAACCTTGGGGTGATGATCAAAGAAGAAGCCGAATGCACCCGCTACCTCGCCGATAATGATGCCAGCACCGCTGACAATACTGCTAAAAATGCTGCTTCGGCTGCGACGCTGGTTTCAACAGCACCCGCATCGTTCGCCGCGCCGTTGATGGCCCAGCTGCCAGATTTAACTGCGCCAACCAACAAAGGCGTAGTGCCGCTTAAGCATGTACCTGCGCCGATTGCGCCAGCGGATTCAAAGTACGCCAACCGCGTGCCCGATACCCTGCCGTTCACGCCGTACCACATGTTCGAATTTGCCACTGGCGACATCGAAAACTGCTTCGGCCCCGATTTCAGTATCTATCGCGGCCTTATTCCACCGCGCACGCCCTGTGGTGATTTACAGCTGACCACCCGCGTCATTGCGATTGACGGCAAGCGCGGCGAGCTGAAAAAGCCCTCTTCGTGTATCGCTGAATACGAAGTGCCCGCAAGTGCTTGGTATTACGATAAAAACAGCCATCATGCCGTGATGCCCTATTCTGTGCTGATGGAAATATCACTGCAGCCAAACGGTTTTATCTCAGGTTATATGGGCACCACCTTGGGCTTCCCCGGCCAAGAGCTATTTTTCCGCAACTTGGACGGTAGCGGTAAGCTGCTGCGCCATGTGGATTTACGCGGCAAGACAATCGTAAACGACTCACGTTTGTTATCGACTGTGATCGCTGGCAGCAATATCATCCAAAATTTCAGCTTCGAGCTAAGCTGCGATGGCGAGCCTTTCTACCAAGGTAAAGCGGTATTTGGTTACTTCAAGGGCGATGCACTGAAAAACCAACTTGGCATAGATAATGGCAAGATCACTCAGCCTTGGCATGTGCAAAATGGCATAGCCGCCGATAGCCAAATCAATCTGTTAGATAAACAGCATCGCAGCTTTAACGCGCCAGAAGGTCAGCCGCATTACCGTTTAGCGGGCGGTCAGCTTAATTTTATCGACAAGGCCGAAATCGTGAAAGCCGGAGGTAAAGCGGGCCTTGGCTATTTATACGCCGAGCGCACGATTGACCCGAGTGATTGGTTCTTCCAATTCCATTTCCATCAAGATCCTGTGATGCCAGGCTCCTTAGGGGTTGAAGCCATTATCGAGCTGATGCAAACCTATGCGATTGACCAAGACCTTGGTGCGGGTTTTAACAATCCTAAATTTGGGCAGATTTTATCGGATATCAAATGGAAATATCGCGGCCAAATTAACCCATTAAACAAGCAGATGTCGCTGGATGTGCACATTACCAGCGTGACAGACGACAATGGCAAACGCATCATTATGGGCGATGCCAACTTGAGTAAAGATGGCCTGCGGATTTATGAAGTTAAAGATATCGCCATCTGTATTGAAGAAGCTTAATGAGTTTACGCTGTTAGAAAGACGCTAATCTCGAATAACAAATAACGAATAACGAATAACAAATAGTTGCGCCGCCTTGGCTATCCACATCGCACAGGGCGGCACAAATAACATGAGAACACCTATGACTAGCCATACTCTAGATCAATTCAATAGCAATAACGAAAAACTCAGCCCTTGGCCGTGGCAAGTCAACGATGCCGAGCTGTGCTTTGATATCGACTCATTAGGCAAAAAACTCAAAGATTTAAGCCAAGCCTGTTACTTAGTCAATCACAGTGAAAAAGGCTTAGGCATAGCGCAAACAGCCGAAGTGACCACAAGTGACAGCCAAGCGCCACTAGGCTCACACCCCGTCAGCGCCTTTGCGCCCGCCCTTGGCACCCAAAGTTTAGGCGACAGTAATTTTCGCCGCGTACACGGGGTTAAATACGCTTACTACGCCGGCGCTATGGCAAACGGTATTGCCTCGGAAGAACTGGTTATCGCCCTTGGCCAAGCGGGTATTTTGTGTTCGTTTGGCGCGGCGGGGTTAATCCCATCGCGCGTTGAAGCGGCCATTACTCGCATTCAAGCGGCGCTACCCAATGGTCCTTACGCCTTTAATTTAATTCACAGCCCAAGCGAGCCCGCATTAGAGCGCGGCAGTGTTGAGTTGTTCTTAAAACATAAAGTGCGCACGGTCGAAGCCTCGGCATTTTTAGGGTTAACGCCGCAAATCGTCTATTACCGCGCGGCGGGTTTGAGCCGCGACGAACATGGCGACATCGTCATTGGCAACAAAGTCATAGCCAAAATCAGCCGCACCGAAGTCGCGACTAAGTTTATGGAGCCGGCGCCGGCCAAAATCCTCCAGCAATTAGTAAGTGACGGCCTTATCAGCCAAGACCAAATGGCGATGGCATTGCTTGTGCCGATGGCGGACGACATCACAGCCGAAGCTGACTCTGGTGGTCATACCGACAATCGCCCGTTAGTCACGCTTTTACCGACGATTTTGGCGCTAAAAGATGAAATCCAAGCTAAGTATCAATACAAAACGCCCATCCGTGTGGGCGCAGGCGGCGGTGTCGGCACTCCCGATGCAGCATTAGCCACCTTCAACATGGGCGCGGCGTTTATCGTCACAGGTTCAATCAACCAAGCTTGCGTCGAAGCGGGCGCGAGTGAACACACTCGTAAGTTACTCGCCACCACAGAAATGGCCGATGTGACTATGGCGCCTGCAGCCGATATGTTCGAAATGGGCGTGAAATTACAAGTGGTTAAGCGCGGTACTTTGTTCCCAATGCGCGCCAATAAGCTTTATGAAATCTACACCCGTTACGATTCGATTGATGCCATCCCTGCGGACGAGCGTAAAAAACTCGAAGAGCAAGTGTTCCGCTCATCACTCGATGACATTTGGGCTGGCACAGTCGCCCACTTTAACGAGCGCGATCCTAAGCAAATCGAGCGCGCACTGGATAACCCCAAACGTAAGATGGCGCTGATTTTCCGCTGGTATTTGGGTCTGTCTAGCCGCTGGTCAAACACAGGCGAAATCGGCCGCGAAATGGATTACCAAATTTGGGCAGGCCCAGCGCTCGGCGCATTTAATGCGTGGGCCAAAGGCAGTTATTTAGATGACTATAAGGCCCGTAATGCGGTGGATTTAGCCAAACATTTAATGGTGGGCGCGGCGTATCAATCTCGGATTAACTTGCTGTTATCCCAAGGTGCGAGCATTCCAGTTAGCCTGCAGCGCTGGAAACCACTGAATCGTTTTTAAGCACTACGGAACAATAGATACATCAAGTAGGGACTCAACTCCCTGCTTGATGCAGTTTTCTTCTCTACCTCGTTAAATCGAAGCGCCTACGATAATCGAAGCGCCTACGTTATTGCCAATCTAATCTCTTGAGTTATAGGCTTTGTTTGTGCCAATGCAGCTAAGCACTGTCGCTCTAGTGGCACGCCGTGAACCCATCCCTGGGGGCTCAACGGAAAAGTCCCTTTTCCCGATGGCCACTGCCGCGATAGCGCTCGCCTGCAACTAATGGCATTAACTGTGACCATCCGCATACGGTCAAGCCTGACTAACAAGCCAATAGAATCTAAAGGGAAAACACCGTAAGATACCGACTCGTTAATCGAATTGTATGTACTGCTAGGATATGGATACCGCATGGCTCATCAAAGCTTAAACGACTTGCCCGTCTTAACCGACGACTTCGGCCTTTACACTACTTTTGTAGAAGGTATCGCTGAAGAGATACGTCAGAGTCAGGCACCTAAAACCATCGCTATTACAGGTTATTGGGGCAGCGGCAAGACCAGCGTTTTAGCGCAGTTATACGCACAGTTATTCGGTGAAAACCCACCTTCGATAAAGGGTGAAGCGGTTCCTACCTCTAACGATGCTACCCCGCATTACCATGGCGTATGGTTCGAAGCATGGCGCTATCAACATGAGCCTCAGCCCATTATCGCCCTTATGCATACTATGCGTCAGTCCTTCAGTCAGAAGAGAAAGCTTTTTGACCAAACGGGAAAAATACTCAATGTCAGTGCAGTAGCGGGGCTTAGTGTGCTTGATGGCGCGATCAAAATGTTAAGTGGGGGCATGGTTTCTGGCCTGGATAAGATCCCATACATCGGCGAAAAGTACGAAAGAGACAATTTACTCAGCCAACTCTCGACCGATCAGATCAATAATGCCCTCCGCACTGCCATTGATCACTTACTGACAAACAAAGTTAAGATAGGTGAGACAGATAGAAAATGTATTATTTTTATCGATGATCTTGATCGCTGTGATGCGGCAACAGCCAAAAAACTGCTAGAGGGCATCAAGGTTTACCTCAATCTGGAAAACTGTATTTTCGTGATTGCCATCGACCCCGCGCAGTTGGAAGCCAGCTTTAAGCTCGAACACGCGCAATTACGAAATACGGGCAATATACAAGATGTATCGAATCACGATGCAACTGAATATCTAGAAAAACTTTGCCAAGATGCCCACAGGTTGCCCATTGCCAGTCAACAGAATATTGCCGACTTTGTTGCGAATAATCTAAATAAAATACTGACAAATGAACACAACAAATATGTTGGCATTATTGCGGCAATAAAACTTGAACTCGAACAACAAAACTACCTGCCTGCCAATCCGCGACGCCTGAAAATGATCTGTAATCGTTTGGCTGCCTTTATCAGCAAAACCAGCGGCGAAAACCAAAATCAATACCATGCTCAATCCCTGCTGTTTCTCGCCAGTGCTTATGTGAGTTACAGAGAAATATACGAGATGCTCAGCGTTAGCGCTAAGTCAATTATTGATGTATTTAACTTTGCTACTAACGGTGAGTCTGAAATGTCAGCCTTCAAAAATCTCACAAATGTGAATACAAAGGCGCGCGGCGCATTTGTACATCCCAATAAAATCACTGAATTTCGCTTTACCAGCTTGCTAATAGAAAACAATGCTGACCTGCCTGCTTGGGGAGATTACCTGCATAACCTTATCCAATCCTATAATGCCGCCACTCCCGTAGAGGTCGAATAGTATGAAGTATTTCCCTGAATTTGAGCCCTCGGATAAAAGCAAATTTATTGACC
This sequence comes from Shewanella sp. SM29, assembly GCF_025654245.1. NCBI lineage: Bacteria > Pseudomonadati > Pseudomonadota > Gammaproteobacteria > Alteromonadales > Shewanellaceae > Shewanella > Shewanella sp. SM29. The sequence goes on along the minus strand of NZ_JAKKRN010000003.1, from coordinate 141,881 downwards.
TTTACCGTGAAGGATTTGACCGTTATTGCCGCCAATTAGCAGACTATTATGGTTGCCTGAATAATCAAGGCCTAGCTTTATTGGATGATGATGCCGATATAGATCAAGACAGTGCCTTTATCGATGATCTCTTCGTACTGCCAAGCTTTGGCAATAGTGCCACCAGCGCCGAGAACTTCGATGCTGCGCAGCAAACGCTGCAGGCCAAGGACAATATCAGCCTAGCCAAGCTGTTAGCTGCAAAACCACGGCAATTTATATTAGGCGACCCAGGGATAGGCAAAACGACTTTTCTGCATTGGCTGGCAATAAGCCTAGCCCACCATAGAAGTAACTATGTGCAACAGGCCATGGGGCCCTTACTGCCAATTCTTTTAAGGGTGAGGGATTTTCGTGCCTTTCTCACTGTGCACAATAATACGGAGCAATTTCTCACCAATATAAGGGGCTATTTAGGCTCCCTTGGTGAACTGTTGGATCTAGATAAGCTCACTGAGGCCATGGCCAATGGTCAGGTCTTACTGTTGGTCGACGGATTGGATGAAATCGGCAAACAGGAAATGCTGAATCTGGGGCAAACTCTAGCAACTCTGTTTAGCCAATATCCATCATGCCGATGCATTATGACGGCGCGCGTAGTCGGTTTCGATGCATCCTTGCTTTGGCCCTTTGCCAATATGGACAAAAATCAGCCACTAGATTTACACGCATTGAATGAGGCGGATGAATTTGATATTCAGGTTAAAGATGGACTTAACGCTAAGCTAGCCAATCCAAACAGACTTAAGCGTAAGACTGATGCATCCCAACTACATGACTTTGGGCTCTATTATATCCAGCCACTCAATAATGAGCAGCGACTGCAGTTTAGCCAAAAATGGTGCAAAATCTATGTAAACACTAGCGATGCACAAGCGCAGTTTATCGACGATCTACAGGCCGCTTTTGACGGTAACGATGCGCTCAATAACTTATCGCGCACTCCTGTACTGCTGAATATGATCTGCTTTATTCAACAACGCCGTGGTCGCCTGCCCAATGGTCGGGCAGAACTCTACCAGAAAATCATCGAGACCTATTTGGTTAGCATGGACAGGGCCAGAGGCATAAAAAATAACTTTATCGACAGCGAAGATTTCGACTATACCGACATACGCAACTGGCTGGCGAAACTGGCCTATGCGATGCAGTTAGGCAAGCTGAGTGAATTATTAGGTAACACTGGCGACAACAATGTTCAAATTGAAAACCTCTATTTTGATAATGATATTAGCCGCGTCACCAGCCTTACAGAGAGTGAACTGACAAGATTCTTCGCTAAAGAGCTAGAAGAAGTCTATGAAGATAAAGACAAATGCCAAAAAACCGCCAAAAACTTAATCGATTATATCAAGCGCCGTACTGGCTTTTTGATCGACAGGGGACAGGATGCCGAGCAAGGGCACGAGGCAGTATTTGCCTTCAGTCACTTGTCTTTTCAAGAATACTTTGCCGCCCACTTTATTAGTGGGCAATGGTCACAGTTGAGTGGTAATCAGAAATTGGTCGACTCCCTGACCTTAAGTTGCAATAGCCAAAGCTGGTTCGAATGCTGGCAACTGGTATTTGAAGACTATTCCCAAAACGGCAATAGCCGTCAGCAACACAGCCAATTTATCGACAAGCTGTTTGGTACTGTTGAGCAGCTTGCTGAAAAATTCTCCGACAGAAATGACGTGTTCGGAGATAAGGTGGATCATGCACTGCATCTGCTGAGCAAAATCATCCTCAACCCTGCGGTTAAGCTCTCCCCCAACTACCGTCAACAGCAAGTCACTGAGCTGTGGCGTTATAATTTCCGCCAAGGTAATAAAGGTTCGGCATCCATCTATAGCCTGTGGCCCGAGCTTTGCCGCGATTATGACAACGAAGAGAGTTTGAGCCGCAAAGCGATAGCGGCGGCTTTCAAAGATTATGGCCAAGAGAATGCAGTGAGTCTTAATTTAGGTGGCGTACAATCGGCCGATCTACGGCCGCTCAAACTTTGGTCCAATTTAAGAGAATTAAATATACACCATACCCAAGTGAACACCTTGCTGCCATTGAAAGATTGCAAACAGCTGGAAGTACTTATATTCGATAACACTCAAGTCTCAAACTTAGCTCCGTTAGCCCAGCTTACCGAACTCGAATTCCTTTCTCTCTCAAACACTGCAGTAACTGATTTATCGCCGCTAGCAGGGCTAACAAAACTAACATATTTATATATGCTCAACACCCAAGTCTCCACGCTAACGCCATTGGCGGGACTGCAACAACTAAAGTCTCTAATGCTCCATGGCACTAAAGTGACAAATTTATCCCCCATAGCTAACTTGACTAATATTACCTTTCTTGTATGCAACAAGACTGATATTGCAGACTTGACGCCGCTTAGAAAATTAACTCAGCTAACAGTACTCTCTCTAAATAGAACTCAGGTCTCGGACTTAACCCCGTTGGCTAACATGCCTAAATTAGATATATTAAATATTGCCATCACTGCTGTTTTAGACCTAACCCCATTGAAAAAATTGACTGGGCTAAGAGAACTTAATATATCTCACACTCAAGTGACCGATCTCACGCCTCTGGCAAAACTGCCAAGCTTAGTAGAGGTAGATGCTAGCGGATGTGACCAGCTTGATGCGGCAAGCCTAAAAAACTTACCAAAGTACATCAAAGTACATCTTGATTGACGGAGATAGCTTGCTGATTAATTTCAACATATTGGCAGGTAATGACTCCATCCGATGTGCACGGCTGCACTCGCTCGCATTCAGCACACTCGCATGATGGCTCATCAAAACAGGGAGGTTTTGATGACAGCAATCATTGAGCGCCGCGCGTTTTTAACCACAGTAATTGCTTGGCGTTAAAAAGCCCATAGAGAACAAGCCGACACTGATTAATTAATGAATTGATTCACGAATTAACAGTGTCGGCTTTTATTTGTCTTTACTTATGAACGACATCAGCTCACAGTCTTTGATTCAACACATTAGGCTGAAACTCTTACCGAAGCTTAGGTAAAAATTGCCTACCCCTCTTTTAATTCACTCACACCATTTTAAATAAAATGATTTAAATTATATTTAAAATCAATTAACTACTTAAAATTTTTAAAGTTGGCATTAAGATCGCAATCAAGTAAGAGCCATTAGCCGTTACCTTACAAGTGACACAAACGGTCATGAGAAGGATTAATACAAGGGCAGGAGGTTATTATGCTAGGTTGGACATTAGTATTTCTAGTTGTTGCCGTGATTGCCGGGTTGTTAGGATTTGCTGGGATTGCTGGCGCAGCGGCGGGAATAGCGAAAATCATTTTCTTCATATTTATTGTGTTATTAGTGATTTCTCTGCTGATCAATGCCCTTAAGGGTAAATCACCGCGACTATAATTTTTTTTAGAAAAGGAGATAGATATGAAACCATTTACCCTGATGACAAGTGCAGCATTCGCATTATTACTCGCCCTAGGTTTAACGGCCTGTAGTGATAACAAAGCCGAAGACGCGGGCGAAAAAATCGATGAAGTAATGACTGATACAGGTAACGCCATCGAAGATGCCTGTGAAGAAGTCAAAGAAGGTGTTAAAGCTAAAGATACTAAGTGCTAAACAAACCTCACTTTAGGGTGGCAATAGACTCGTCTACTGCCACCCTTTTGGTTTAGACTCGCTCATTTCTGCATCTCTCATCTCGACACCTATCCATTCAAGTGCAACGATTTTAACCAAGAACAATGGCATTGGAGGACTTGCATGCTAACGAAGATCCACATCAAATATTTGTACACTGCAGGTGCAGTATTGTTAGCCTATTTTGCAGTAACAGATACTTCTCCCCTGCTCACTTTCATTTGTGCATGGACAAGTCTGTCACTGTTTTTAGTCGGTTCAGCCTATTGGTTTAATCTCGCCAGTATTTTTAGAAAACGCCAAGATGGCACTATTCCTTGGTATATTCGTTGGGGTTTTATTCCCTTTTTATTAGGCAGTCGACTCTATAACCACTGGGCCAGAAAATACGATTCAGTACCACCCATGCAGAGGATTGATGAACATCTGTATCTCGGCTGTAGACTCTTTTCCGCAGATCTGGAAACGATTAAAGCCAATAAGATCACTGCCATTCTGGATGTCACCGCTGAATTTGATGGCTTAGATTGGTCGCAATTTGAGGATCATATCGAGTATTTAAATATTCCCATCCTCGACCATAGCGTACCGACCAGCGCCCAACTCAATCAAGCCGTTAACTGGCTGCACCGCCAAGTGCGCGCCAATAAACAGGTACTCATCCACTGTGCTATGGGTCGTGGCCGCTCAGTGCTGGTACTCGCCGCTTATTTGGTTTGTAAAGATAAACAACAGCACTTCGCCGAAGTACTGCAGCAGATAAAGCAAATTCGCAAAACCGCCGGCTTAAACAAATGGCAATTACGCGCGCTAGATCGCATGCTCAGTCAAGGGAAAATTAACATCCACAAAGTGGCGTGGATTATCGCCAACCCAGTTTCTGGTGGCGGGAAATGGCAAGAATACAGCGAGCAAATCCAAGATGAACTCAAAGCCTATTTTGACCTGACTTTAAAACTCACAACAGCAGACGAAACCGCAAATGTCTTCGCCGAGCAAGCCCGTAATGCAGGCGCTGATATTATTATCGCCTGTGGTGGCGATGGTACTGTGACTGAAGTGGCCTCTCAAATCGTTGATACGGATATCGTCTTAGGCATCATTCCTCTTGGCACAACTAATGCTCTCAGTCATGCCCTCTTTGGTTTAGGCAGTAAGCTTATTCCTATCTCTCAGGCGTTGGATAATATTATTCAAGGGCATTGCCAAGCCATTGATACCGCGCGTTGTAATGAGGAGTTAGTGTTGTTGCTTGTGGGCATAGGGTTTGAGCAACAAATGATTGAATCCGCGAACCGTGAGCGTAAAAATGCTCTCGGCCAGTTTGCCTACCTCGATGGCTTATGGCGCGCAGTGAATGCCGATATAACTTTAACCATCCAGCTCAGCTTAGATGATGCAAAACCCACAACATTAACGACCCATAGCCTAATTGTTGCCAATGCCGCACCGTTTACCAGCGTGTTGGCGCAGGGCGATGGCGAACCAAACATGACCGACGGGTTGCTCGACATTACTTGGTTGGATGCTGGCGATGAACCCAAAGAGCAGTTGCTTAGCCTCGCTGAATTAGCGATTGCGGGATGGGTAAAAGAAGGCAATAAGAGTGTGCGAGATCAACAAGCGAGTGCAAGTAAAGTCCATCATGCCCATGCTAAAAAGGTCACCATCAGCAGCCAGCCTAAGTGTAAATATGTGATTGATGGTGAAGTATTTGAGCCTGCGGATCTCACTATTGAAGTCCAGCCAGCATCTCTTAAAGTGTTTGTTCCTTATCAGGAAACCACTGAGCAAGATGAGTGATCGTTGTGGAGGACATCCAGCCTAACTTTTTAGGCTGGATGACTGAGCATTTATAGAACGAACAAAAAATATAAAATATTCAACAAAATAAATATAACCAGCAGAACCAGTACCCGCATGAAATTAAATTCACTACCTTTGGGAAGTGATTTTTGAGTAGTGTTACTAAAATCCTGCAATTTACAGTCTATCGCCTGCGCGCATTGCTGTAGAACTTGTTGTAATTCCTTTCTATCAGTACTGTCACCCAATATTAATTGAGCACCGTTGGGGTGGTGCAATTCTAAATAAGCCGGATAATGTTGGACAGTATCTTCCGCTTGGCGATTGCGACTGATCTGATGCCAGCGGGTGATTTGCAGCTGATAAAGTTGCACTGCTTTGATGTCCGAAAAGGCATAGGAACGCCACCGCCACAATCCCATATACCTCCCATTGAATAAACCTTTACCGAGCCACAATTGCTGTTGCTCGGCATCTAACCAACACTGTTGCTGAACAAACGCAGTCGGTAACACGGGTAACAATAGAAACAGTGTTACCCAGCCGAGAACGAGCTGTAGTATCGGATCGGGTTGTAAATAGGTTGCTCTGGCGCAGAGTAAACCAAGCAGTAATAACCCAGCAGCAAACAGCCATAATAGAGGTCGGTACTGAGTACTCAGAGTTTGAATATAAAATGCATTTTTAGAAGGTTGATTGAGTTTCACTGAACTTGTTCCTTGTTCCAAAAATTATCTCACCATTCATATTGACCTCTGCCAGTAACAATAAGAGGCATTGATAGTTTGCACAATCAACACCTAACTCATTTCTAGACGCTTTCGAGTTAAACCAAAGACTGACATCAACGTAAATAAACAGTTGCGATATAACTCATACTGCAAATATAAGCTGCAACTTTGCTGTTGCAGCTAAGGTGTTATTGACCCGCAGCAGTATCCTCACCGGTCCAGAGTCGCATGATACGATAAGGCGGTTTGGCTGTTTCGGCTTTTCCATTAAAGGCTTTTGCTTTATGCAATTGATTCACTGAAATATATAACCAGCCTGTTTCACCAAATTGCACACTATCTGGAAAATCCAGTAGTGGAGAACTGACCGCTGTTGTTAGTGTGCCTTTGTTATCTAGCATGGAAATGGCATTGTGGTTCAAATTGGTAAAGTAATGATTACCTTGTTTGGACGTTGCTGCGCCATCTGATACAGGCTTGGCTCCGACTAATTTTACCGTGGCGATAATTTTATCATTATTGCCTGTTTGTAAAGCTGCAGTCGATAACTGATACCAGTGAGTGCCATTCATTGCACCATAATAGAGTGTACTTCCGTCGGCAGATAAACTGATTGGATTGACCGCTACACTGGCGACTTTGCCATTAAACAATGTTGTTTTGTTATCTATGTTCATTACTGCATCCGTTTCGGCCTGCAGCGAGCTATGACCTGAAAAACGTATTGTATGACCATCGTCGATACGCACCGCTAAGAGGCCAGGGTTGGCGATATCAGCTAAATAAATCCAGCCTTTTTGAGAATCGACAACCAAATCCTGCATAAAGCTGCCTTTAGGCGCGAGAGCTTGTGGTAGGACGATTTGTTTATATAGACTGCCGTCCTTAATGTTGAATCCCCAAATCCTTGTTTGGCCTAATTCTAACCCCATATCTGCGGTCCAGAGGTGTCCAGCCTTGTCCTGAGCAATACCTAATAAGGTATCAAATTGAGCAGTATTGGCTGTCGATGTTTTTTGCAAATCCATTGAAGGCCAAGCTTTATAAGCGTTGGTCTCACGATTAACTTCAATCAATTGCAAACCTGATGGTGTATCAAATGGATGTACTGTGGCAAAAATCCGACCTTGTGCAGTGACGCTGACATTGCCAGGTCGTATTGGCAATTCAGCGACTGTTTCAAGACTTCCTACTGCTGGGGTGGCGTTTACAAAACTACTGGCTGTCAAAGAAAGCCATAATGCTGTTGTTAATAAGTGTTTCATATTCTATCTCCGCTTTTTCTGTTTAAGGGCTGTAGAATAGGAGTTATTATTTACAAAAAAAAGAGTATAAAACTTAGCTCTGTTTCAATATTAATTTGATAATTAATGTTTATTCAGCAGTCGTTTCACCGGTCTCGACTTGCTGCTCGTACTTGCTGAGCTTGTTGTAGAGGGTTTTAACGCTGATCCCCAGTTGTTCGGCGGTATCCGTTTTATTACCTTGAGTGGTTTCTAGTGCTTGATAAATAGCGATTCTCTCTAAATCATCTAAGCGCATGCCTTGGGGGATAACAACTTGTTCACCACCACATAAACCCACTTCATTCGTCTGAGGTAGCTGTAAATGGCTGGGTAAAATATCCTGATCGGCCAGAATATAGGCTCGCTCAATAGCATGTTTTAATTCGCGCACATTACCAGACCAAGGGTACTTAGCAATCATCTGAATACAGTCTTCAGCTAAGCTCTTATTCTGCTTTTCGGCCACGTTACGATAGGCAAGAAAATGCTGCGCAAGCCCAATAATATCCTCGCCACGTTCCCGTAAGGGCGGAACGCGAATGGGAAACTGAGCCAAACGAAAGTACAAATCTTCTCGAAATAGCCCAGCCTCTATCGCCACTATGGGATCACGGTTAGTCGCTGCCACAATACGTACGTTTGCACGTTGCACTTTGTCGCCACCCACAGGACGATACTCGCTATTTTCCAACACTCTGAGTAACTTCACTTGATGATCAATCGGCATTTCGGTGACTTCATCGAGAAACAAGGTCCCGCCTTCAGCCTGTTCAAATACGCCTTTGTGATCGCGATTCGCCCCCGTAAATGCGCCTTTGACATGACCAAACAGCTCACTGTCGACCAATTCTGGGCTTAATGCACCACAGTTAATCGCAATAAAAGGCTCGTTCACCCTAGGGCTGGCAAGATGTATGGTATTAGCAACCAGTTCTTTCCCGACCCCACTTTCCCCAATAATCAGCACATTACTGCCTGTCGCAGAGACGCGACGAATTGTGCGGTATAGCTTGTGCATAGGAGCTGATGAACCAACAAGCAAACCGTATTGGTCTAGCTCGCTAGCAAAAGGATGCAGTCGATTAGGCGATGATGCTAAATACTGTGCAAAATCAGCAAAAATTTCGCTGATTAGCGGCATATCGTAAGGTTTGCGAAAGTGGTAACCAGCAAAATGAGACATTAACTGATCAAGATTGGGGTTTGGCTGACCGTCGGAGAGAAAAATAAACTCAATATTTGACATGGCCGCATTATCCAGCAGCACAAGGTAATCTTCACGACTAAGACTGGATAACTCAATAATGGCAACATCGACGTGATTTGCCCCTAGCTGCTCTATCCAAGGCAAGTCATCGACACTGCGTAGCTTATTAAAGTCAGCAGCACCAGCAAGTTCGATGATTGCTTGCTCGGCGCTAACATCCTGCAAGTGATAAAAAAGTGTCAGTCGAGCCATGCGTATCTACTCCCTGTATGAAAAACTACTGTATGTCAGCCATGAAATTTTAACAACAGCAACGGTAATAGTTGCCGATGTTCTAAGATGATATCTCGATGAACTGAGAATATCAGTCTAAAAATCAGCCTGTTAAAATATCATTAAAAACGAGAACAGAATATGCATGGTAGCTGAACGAAACAAAATCAGTTTACCCAAGCAGTTAAACAATCTATGTCGAACACTGGCATTAGGAGGCCCATAATGAAGTCTAATGTTGTGCAACATCAGACTGATATCCGCGCCGATATCATGTTGATCGATGAAATCATCAAGCTGAATCAAGAAGGACTCACATTTTACAACCAAGCGAGGAGGTATGTCGAAGACTATAATCTTAAGCGTGTTTTTTCCGCCAAAGCTAACATCCACCAACGAATGTTAACTCGGTTTGAACAGCTGAGACGTTTGGCTGACGAGCCAATTAATGGCCTAAGTCACACCGTGCCCGTCACTTATACTCAAGCAACAGAATTGCTGCAACAGTGCCAAATTTCGCAGGCTATGACCGCCCTTGTCGATATAGAGCAGCAAGTGCTAATCCAAATAAAACAAGCAGTAAGGCAAGCGCATCAGCCACAACTTGCAAACCAACTTGCAGAGGGTGCCGCTTGGCTGCAAATGAGTTACGACGGTACGGGATCGCTCAATCACCATTAATTCCCTGTCGCTAAGTGAGCCATATTTAACCGACTCCCCTCCACTTTTACTACAGACATAATACCGCACTGATGAGTGCGGTTTTTTATGCTCGAATGATGGCTCAGCATGCCAGAAAAAATTACATTTTGTCGGTAAAAAAGACCGACCAAAAGGAAAACGCCAAGGTATAAAAACGCCAAATAAAACAATTAAAACATTAAAAATCATTACCTTAAAAACATTGGCACGATTGGCGCATTATCTAGCTTCGAGAAAACAACGGAGGATATGATTATGAAAACTACAACAGCATCAGTACTAGTGGCTTTACTTGTCGGTTCAATCAGTTTAAATGTGGCTGCCGCCCAAGATTGGAAAGGCGGAACCAAGGATGCGTGGATCGATGGTAAAGCAGAAACCACTTTACTGCTCAACACGAATCTCAATTCCTTCGACATCATTACAGATGTCAAAGATGGTAAAGTGACGTTAACAGGTAAAGTGGAAAGCAGTGTGGATAAAGCCCTCGCCACAGAGCTCATCAAGAGTTTAGATGGGGTGAAAGATGTCGATAACCAACTCACTGTGATGAATGAAAAAGAAGGCACCAGTGAAGTTGTTGCCACCTTAACTGACTCTAAAGTTGCCACAGTCATCAAAACGCGTTTACTGTTTTCAACTGACGTATCCGGCACCCAAATTAATGTGGATGTTGCCAATGGCATAGTCACATTGAAAGGTGAAGTTGCCAGCGATGCCGAACGTCAACTAGCACTGAAAATTGCCGAAAATACCGACGATGTGAAAAAGGTCGTTGATAAAATTAAAGTGGTTAAAAAAGTGTCTTAACTCTCGTGACAACGGCATTTTTTAAATTAAACGTATTTTAAGTAACAGCACACCGATCTAGACTCAAGGTTCGATAGTGCTTTATGAAAAAAGAATCAAAAAAACCAGCCTCAGCTGGTTTTTTTATGTCCATTTTCAGACTCAATCGAAAAGACTTACTCGCTTAAATTAAGAGGAGTGAATTAAGATGACTCGAATGATAATAAAGAAGAAGAGTTACAGAAAACTGAGCTAAAACACAGGCGTTACTCAAGCTTCAAAGCCAAACTAAGCTTCAAAGCCAAACTGGAATGCATAAAAATGTTGGCCATTCTCAATATTGATGGTCATAGTGCCAGTTAACCCCTGCAACTCCCCCGCCCCAGAATGGGGTACCACTTCTAAGATCAGACGATTTTGTCCATCGGTCATAATGCCAAAATGTTGTAACACAAAACTGCCCTGCTTACCGCACAAGTTACCAACCACTTGTTCAATGGCCACATAACCAGCTGAGCCCTTGACTGACGTCATAGCACTGAGCATTTCCCCCTTGCTGCGCCCCTCAAGCTCACCATAAAAGGTTTTATCTAAGCCCATACGTCCTAACGTCACACCACCAATACCAGTAGCATAGGGGCTATCAGGAGTGAGCTTAACATCAAATTTCCCAGTGATTTTGCTAACTTGCATGACACTCTCCTTGTCGAAATCTTATGCTGACCTATTACCTGCTAACGCTTGCTACTGAAGCAAACATCACCCACAGACCGAAAAACAACTTAGCATAAGCCTACGTAGATCCATAATGGCATTTACACGTTACTTATGTATGCTGGTCTCACTCACTATCATCTCTATGGTTTTGACTATTTCAGGGGTTTCAGACATGGGTTGGTCAGACGCTCTATCACGATAAGTCACAGCAATTTTAAATGGGGCTTCAAAAGGATAAACAGGTTCAATACTATCCACCTCGATTCGATCGCCAAGCATGACACTGCCTAAGTGTTTCAAGCTATTGTGTTTAAAATCCAGATTAAACAATCCAAGATACCAAAATACGCCCGAACCTTGAGTCGTCACAATAAAGGGCGCCACAAAGGGCATAGTTTGCATTTTAGGATCATCTTGAATCGGTGCGTCACTTTGGGTGTCCGGCTCTAGAGCGGGATCGAAATTTAACGGTGTAATGCGCAAGTAATCGAGTAATGCTCGACCTTTTACCTCACCATCTTGGTAATCGCCCATAGCAAACTCTGTTTGTTTGATCTTAATAAAATGAGTCAGTGCAACGGACTTGCCGCCCTCAGGCAGCGTTATTTCAACAGGATTGGCGGTATTTAAGCTAAAGAGTTTGAGCATCACTTCCGATGCATTCGCCACAGGCTTTACCTCAAAAGGTGTCACAGTTTCGATCTCATTCGCCTGAGCCTGAGTTTTTTCATGCGCCATGGCTTCATCGTATTGCATCACCTGTCCATCTTCCATCACCATATAAATATCATCATTGGTCATGTTGAAACGGTAAATACCCGCAGCAAGTAAGGCTAATACCACTAAGGTTGCCGCTATGGTTAATTTTACAAACGTACTCATCTTCTCTCCCCAATCGCGCTCGTTATGCGCTACTTTTCTAACACCGATAAACTTCAAATCAATGTCGGAGCAGTATTACAGATACTGAGTTAAAGCGAAGTGGGTAAAGTGTAAAAAATGCCGCTATTTTGAATTTTGTCAGGCTAAGTTCAGCAACATGCCTTTTACTCGACCAATATGATGGGCCGAGTAAATACTCAGCCCAATACATCACTACTTTTCGTTTTTCCACAAGGCTGGGGTTTGGCTTGGTTGCCAATTGCTTTGGGAGAAATGCGCTTGCACTAAAGAATAGATTTTATCTTGATAGGACACAAACTCAGGTAGTTGATAATTATGCTGATCCTGCCAAGCAGGGGCATAGTTATCTAGCGTATCAAAACGATATCCTTGACGTTGAGCTTCTTCAACAAAACGCTTAATTTTAGGCAAGTTGATGGTTGCACCTTGTCCGCGGTGAGCATTCTCAAACAAGAAGTCGTGGGTCAAGATAACCACTTTCCCGTTATGTAAACCATCACTACAATCTAAGTTCTGCGTACGACTGTTAAGAGGGTTCATTGTGGTGCCCGCACAGGTGTTGATCACTTGATTGACTTTTGCCACCAGCTCAACCCCATCGGCCATAGATTCAGCAGGAAAGGCAACCCCCCAATCCTCAGGTCCCCAATCTAGATCCCAGCCAAATATTTTATAGTCACTCTCGGCGAGCATGTTTTGAATTTGCACCGCAACTTGCGAACTGTTGGTCGAGGTTTCTGCAGTACAAGCAAAAGCAGGATCCCAAGGCGGCACAGTATCGGATGTCGCACACAAGCCGTCGCCTTTGAGTTTACTGGTCACTCGCCAACCATTGGTGTAAGGCAAACGTGCCAACTTAGTCATCTTGTTATTGGGATAACTGGCGGCATTAGGAATAAGTTCAACCACTTTGGCCGTGTTCGTCACAAAATAGGTGAAATCGGTGGCCGCATCTTGATAGGATTTTACAGGCCAGAGTCCAACTTGATTACAATATGCCGCCCCAGATTGCACGCCATCAGTGCAGTTATGCAGCATATGATCGTAACTGTGGTTTGCCAGAATATGGCCATCGTCTAGCAAACGTTGTAGGGCGACAGCCGCTAACGCCTCGTTTTCATCCCCTTCGCCATACATATGAAACGCATTAATAAAGAACGTCGCCTTAATATTGGCATCCTTTAACGCATCTAACAGCCCTAAGGTCGCGTCAATTGGACCATCATCAAAGGTAAGGTAAATGGTTTTATCGCTGGCGTAGGCCGCACTTAAGCCAGTACTCAAGCTCGCAACACAAAGCCCAACTGCAACGGCTATCGATTTCAGTTTCATGATTTCATCCTATAAATAATGTTTAAAGATGAATAAGTTAGTTCTCTTTACGCACTGGTTAATTCATAACCTGTAGACAGCGAGTTCACTCATCCGTTTAGCTTATCTATAGTGAGTAATCCCGCCGGCATTAGTTATACCATCCTAGCAACAAGCCATACTTTTCTACGCTAAGTCGATAAATCCTGCCTTTGCCCCAGTTATACCAATCACATTAAATATCTAATCAGTTCAGAGCCTCACAGGCATTTCAATCCAAGGCGCATTGACGCAGAAATGGTCATTCCCTTTTAAGTCAATGCAACACCGGAGTGGGATACCTGTGTGGCTCCCAAAGGGCGGGTTTCAACGCGCTTTATACTGCGTTTAAGGCTTTCGACAGAGCACCACTATGCCTTCAAGCCTTCGCCTTGTCTAAAGCGCGTTGAATTCCCGCTGAATGAACAGATATTTAATACGATTGGTATTAACGATCCCCCTTACCCAAGGCTTCAAAGACAATAGAAAAATACCAATCCTAGTGTGAAAAGTACCGCATCAACAATTCGATAACAGGTAAGTTAACTGGAGAAAAAAACAACATAAAAGCACTACAGGGATGCAATAACATGTCAGAAGGTCAACTATTTAAGAGCTCTTTGCTCGCATTATGTATCGCTAACGCCTTGTTCGGGATGAGCTCAACCGCAGTCGCGGCGGAGCAACAAGAGGCAACGGCAGAAAATATTGAGGTAATCCAAGTACGCGGCATACGTCGCTCGATTGAAGCCTCAATGAATACCAAACGCTTCGCCGACTCCACGGTCGATGCTATCACCTCGGAAGATATCGGTAAGTTTCCCGATAAAAATATCGGTGATGCGCTGCAGCGAATTTCTGGGGTGACGGTCGATAGGCAATACGGTGAAGTGAGTGGGGTCACCATTCGTGGTACAGCGCCAGAACAGAGTCGTATTTTGCTGAACGGTCAAACCGTTGCGAGCACCTCTTGGTATGATCTTGGTCCTGCCACTCGTACCTTCAACATGGAATTATTGTCAGCCGAGCAAGTCAGTGCGGTTGAAGTCCACAAAACGCCAACCGCTAGCCTTGAAGAAGGTGCGCTGGGCGGCACTGTCGATCTCAAAACCCGCAAGCCCTTAGATCTCGATGCCCACACCTATCAAGTCGCTGGCGAGCTGAGCCAAAGCAGCCTGTACGATGAAACAGACCCGAGTGGCTCATTCCTCGGAAGCTGGAAAAATGACGATGAAAAGTTCGGCATTTTAGGCGCCTATTCAGTAGAAAAAATTACCAGCGGCCGCCAAGTACTGGAATCTCTCAGTGGTTATTATGAATACTTCGCCGCTGATCCTGCACAAAACCAAGAATCAACTGTCGGGGCGTGGGGGATTGGCTCACAGGCGTTTAGGGCCGAACGTGAACGGACCAGTGCCCAAGTTACACTGCAATTTGCACCGACTGAAAAAACAGAGTTCACTTTAGATTACTTTAATTTTGAACTCGATATCCCCCACGTAAACCATAACTTCTTAACCGTTGGCGCCCGCGGTTCGGGCTCCACCAACGTAGTAAATAACGCCCAAGGCGGCACAGCATCGGCAACAATTCTGCCAGCGTATGCGTCGATTATTTATAACCCTGTGGTACGCCACGCGGTTAATATGAAGTCTGACGTACTCAACTTAACCGGAAAATACGTCGGAGACAGTTTTACGGTTAGTGGCGTCATTGGCCAATCGACCTCAGATGGCGGCACCCAAGGCGGCTCATCTTCTTGGTGGATCCCTGCGACGGACCAAGGCGGCAAAATTGGCGATCCCGCCTTCCCTAATGGTCAAGGCAGTGTCGATGGTGGCTTTAGTTACGATGCCACAGGTCCCTATCAAGTGGTGCTCACGAGCCTAGATGCCAACGATGCTAGCCAGTTCAAGCATGCGCAGGAAGCCAACTACGAAACCACAGTGCAAGATCATAAAGTCACCTACGCCCAGTCTGACTTCGAATATCAACTCGAGCATGATTTTATTAATAAAATTGCAGTCGGGATTAAGTACAACACCAGTGATTTCGAGCGCAATGCCTTCAATCGTAACCCCGCAGAAATCCTAGGTTTCGTGCCTAATGGCAACCTAGCCAACTGGAGCGATGGCGTACTGTCTGGCCTGCATTCCCAAAGCGGCGGCAATGTGCTCGACTCCTATGCCAAGTTAGATGAAGACAAATGGTGGGCGTTTATCAGCGAGAAATACGCCAATGGCGAGTTAGTGGAAGTCGCCGATCTCGGTAACACCTTCACTGTCGAAGAGGATATGTTGGCCCTGTACGCCCAAGCGGATTTCAGCGGCGAATTCTATCGTGGTAACTTTGGTTTGCGTTACGTTAACACAGACCAAACCTCAACCGGTTTTGCCGATGGCAAACCCTACAATGAATCCGTTAATTACGATAATTGGTTGCCGAGTATCAACGTCGCCTTCGATCTGCAAGAAGATTTAATCCTACGTGCTTCGGCCTCTGCCGTGATGGCACGTAACAACTACAGCGATCTTAAACCTGGCTTAGCGATAGCGAAAAACTTTGGTACTGCGACCGGCGGTAATCCCAATTTAAAACCCTATAAGGCGAACCAAGCCGACCTTGGCATCGAATGGTACTTCACTGAATCTTCTATGCTGTCGGCAGCATTGTTCTACAAAGATATTGATAACGTAGTGTTTGTCACTGAGTCGACTCAATACATTGAAGGTTGCGGCGCGTCAGAATCCGAGTGGGATAAATGCCGTGTCACAGCCCCAGCCAACGGCGGTAGCGGCTCAGTGACTGGGCTTGAAATCCAGTTACAACATAACTTTGAAAGCGGTTTTGGCTTCTTAACCAACTACACCTATGTTGACAGTAAAAGCACTCGCCCTGATGGCACCGAGCAGATGATTGAAGGCGTATCAGAAAACTCCTTCAACGGTTCACTCTTCTACGAAGATGATCTGTTCAGCGCCCGTATCGCCTATAACTGGCGTTCAGAATACTTAGGCGTAGGTAATATTCAAAACGTGTTAAACGACAGCTATCAACAAGTCGATGCCTCGATTATTTGGCATGCAATGGAGAACTTAGATATCTCACTCGAAGGGGTTAACTTAACCAATGAAGTGGTGCAATCCTATGATGTTAAATATGGATTGACGCAAAATACCATCGAATTTGGTTCACGTTATTTCGTCGGTGCCAGCTACAAATTTTAAACTTGAGTCACACTATAGCCGACCTTAGGGTCGGCTTTTTGCGTTGATAATGCAGCGGGGATAAGCCATGAAAGTGAAACAAGCAATCAGAAAAATCATTATCTTAGGTGGCGGTACCGCAGGCTGGATGGCCGCGGCCGCCCTCGCGAATAACCCCGTATTTGCCGCCATTGAACTCTGTTTAGTGGAATCGGACAACATAGGCACTATCGGCGTTGGCGAAGGCTCGACGCCACACTTAAAACGCTTTATGGACAACTTAGGCATTAGCGAAAAAGATTGGATGGAACAATGCCACGCCAGCTATAAAACCGGCATCGACTTTATCAATTGGAATGGTGACGGGCAGCAATATTTCCACCCTTTCTATTTTCAAATGGATGTAAAACCCGCCGAAGTCTTTTTTATCAACGCCAATGCAAGACGCCGAGGGCATGGCAATGCCGTTAAACCCGATGCATTTTTCTCAAGCGGTGTACTGGCCAAACACAATCTCAGCCCAAGGCCGAATAAAGCGTTGCCCTACGCTAACGAATACGGCTATCACTTCGATGCCACTGAACTTGCCAACTACTTAAAAGAATACGCTTGCCAACGCGGCGTAAAACACCTCATCGGCGATGTCATTGAAGTTTCAACATCCCAAAACCAACATATAGACACCTTAATGCTGGCGAATGGCGAACGACTTAACGCCGACTTTTTTATCGATGCCAGTGGCTTTAGCGCTAAGTTAATTCATAAAGCCCTAGGCGTGCCCTTTCAATCCTTCGCCGAGGAGTTACTCAACGACAGCGCCGTCACTGTACCCGTATTAATGGACTCCATTCAGACCCAAGCACAGCAGGTCAAGTATCATACCCGCGCCACGGCGCTCAGTGCGGGCTGGCTATGGCAAATCCCCCTCACCCACAGGCTTGGTAATGGCTATGTTTATAGCAGTCGCCACCTCAGTGCCAATGCCGCGGCTAAGGAATTATTGCACAGTGTAAATTTACCCGAGTCGACCCAAGTGCGGTTTCTCAAGCTGCGGGTCGGCGTCAGTGACAAGGCTTGGCACAACAATGTGCTGGCGATAGGACTTGCGCAAAGTTTTATCGAACCGCTCGAAGCCACGTCGATCATGATGACCCAATTCACCCTTGAAAGATTTATGTCATTATTCGAGCGCTATCAATTGAATAAGCAGGCAGAGACCTTAAGTCGACAAACACTCAATCAGGCGGTCATGCAGTTAGTGCTCGGCATAAAGGATTATATTCAGGCCCATTATGTCACCAGCCAGCGCAGCGAACCCTATTGGTTGGCGGCGAGAAAAGTCACCATTTCCCAAAGGCTGACGCAACTATTGCAAGCTTGGTATCAAGGGGAAGACTTTGATTTACTGCTTTACCAATACGATCAGCAACTCGCCTACTTTCGCCCTTCTTGGTATGCGCTGTTAGCGGGAATGGATTACCGCGACCCAAAACTGAAGCGCCCATTTGAGCCGATTTCAGCGGAGATCACGGCGCAAGCGATACGCTACAGCCAAACCTTAGTGGAGCAGTATTTTCAACCTAAGCATCCGTGATAAGAATGGTTAAATTGCCCTTTGTTTACTGCTAAAGCACTGACGAAAACGACTCGGCGTGACACCTTTAAATTGAATAAAGCGCCGATTAAAATTGGATAAGTTGTTGAAACCACACTGATCGCTGATGGTTGATATCGGACTTTGATTTGACAGCAGTAACTTGCACGCCTTAGCTATCCTGAGTTGATTGATAAACTCAGTTAAGGTTTTCTCGGTGCGTT
Source organism: Shewanella sp. SM29 (assembly GCF_025654245.1). NCBI lineage: Bacteria > Pseudomonadati > Pseudomonadota > Gammaproteobacteria > Alteromonadales > Shewanellaceae > Shewanella > Shewanella sp. SM29. The sequence continues at coordinate 123,431 of NZ_JAKKRN010000003.1, read as the reverse complement.
TTTTAAAGAATCGATGGAAGTGATTGGTGCTCATGTGCGCTAACTTTGCCAAATCCTGTGCCGACAAGGCCTGAGTGTAATTGTCATAAATATGCTCAATCACTTTATCGAGCTTTTTCACGGTAAAGTCGAGTTTACTACCGTGGGTAAACAAGGTGCTCGACAAGAGTTCTTGCTGACTATCCTGTTGTAATAACCCTAATAATTCCAATAACAAAATATAGCGTCTAAAAGGATTGGCCGTCTCCATCGCGATAAACACACTATGGGCCTTACGCGCCGTTTCCTCACTAAACAACACACCTCGTTTGGCATGGGTCAAAAGTGAATGCAAAGACGCTAACTCACGTTGCTCATTCACAATTTGGTGTAGCCAGACCGCTGGAATTTGTGCCACATAAACGACTTCCTGCACCCTCGCATTCGAAGTGCCGTCTTTTAGCGCGTTGCCATTTGATATCTCGTTAGTTAAAACATCAAGGTTAGCCTCGGATTGCCAGCCGTGGGGCATGTCTGGACCGATGATCACTAAATCATAATCGCCATAGCGGGCAATATGATCGCCCACATAACGCATGCCATAACTGTTGAGGGTTAAGCAGATTTCGTACTCGGGGTGATAATGCCAGTTGAGATCCATGTGGTCCCATTCATAACGAAAGTAACGCCAAGAGCTGTTTTCATCGGGGATCACTTTTTCACACAGAGGTTTCATCCATTAAACTCCAGTTACTCATTCCTTTACCTTAGCTTCAATCAGCCCTTACACATCAACGCCACTCACTCAAGCTAGCCGTTATTCCATCCTGTTAAATTATTCAATCACTTAGACCTTATTTTTAAATGCCAGCCTTGACCTATCAGCTCGGCGAAATCGCTGTGCCTCGCGCACTATTGTCTATAGCAAGTCAGCCCTACTGTGATACTCAACTCCGTTACTCTAATACTATTCTATCCAATGTTAATTAAAGGTAACTATTTTACAAGTAAACACTTTATCAGCAGATACTAAAACACAGCTTTATCTATGCTCATCCGCAGCAGCTATCTGCAACTCGTATCTATCGCCAGTATCTACAGCTCGTATTAACTGCACCTGATGTAAATCAGCCAAATCTGCGCGAACAGGATTTGCATATGTGAGAAAAGTATCGACAGAGGCACCATTCGTATCACCGCCATAGCGAGTGTCAGTCCACAATGAATTTCACTTCATTCAATTGGCTAAGCACATGAAACACAAACTCATCATTCTGTTTGTCCTCTGTACTTTCTTTGTGATTTCCTTGATGACCAACAGTATGGGGCCGATTTTCCCTGCGTTAATTGACAGTTATGCTATCGGCCTGACGTTGGCGGGGTTATTTCCCTTTGCGTTTTTTATCGCCTACGGAGTGACATCGATTCCTGCGGGAATTTTGGTGGACAAGTACGGTGAAAAACGGGTGATCATCTTAGCCTTTAGCCTAGCGTTTATCGGCGCCGTGACTTTTGTGTGTCTGCCCACCTTTAGCATCGCCATGTTTAGCCTGTTTTGTATTGGCACTGGCATGAGTTTATTGCAGGTAGCAGTGAATCCCTTATTGCGACAAGCTGCGGGGCCAGAGCATTTTGCCTTTTTCTCCGTACTGGCCCAACTTGCCTTTGGCGGCGCCGCGACCTTAGCGCCGCTGGTGTATCAGCATTTTGTCGCCTTAGATCAAGCCAGTGTTGCATCAGCCAACTATGTGCAACAGCTATTGCCAGAGAACATGAGTTGGCTCGCCATGTACTGGTTATTCGCCGTGGTCGCGCTCGCCATGGTGCTCTTTGCCAGCCTAGTGAAGATGCCCAAAGTGAATAAACTGGCAGATGAGTCGGCAGGTGCCCTCGAGACCCATTTACGCCTTTTCAAAGATAAAACCGTTTTGAAATTCTTCTTCGCTATCGCCGCCTACGTTGCGCTTGAGCAAGGGCTTGCTAACAGTATCTCAGTCTTTTTGCTGCAATATCATGGTCTTGATACCTTAAGTGTCGGCGCCAATGTAGTTAGCGATTTTTGGTTTTACATGACGCTCGGCTGCCTACTCGGTTTGCTACTACTTAAACTTATCGACAGTCAGATCTTGCTGCTCAGTTTTTCCCTTAGTTCACTGGTTTGTTTTCTGGTGGCGATTTGGGGGCCGAACCAACTAACATTAATTTGTTTCCCATTGGTTGGCTTTTTCATTTCTATCATGTGGTCGGTGATCTTCTCGCTGGCGCTTAATTCGCGCACTCAAGATCATGGATCATTCGCCGGCATTCTCTGTACCGGCATTATCGGCGGCGCGTTTATCTCGCCGATCATTGGTGTTATCAGTGAGCTGTCCGGCGAATTACGGCTCGGGATGTTAGTGCTGTTAATTCCTATGGCATACATAGGCTATGTCGCCCTAACGGCTCGTCCCTTAATTAAAAACACCACATTATTTTCAACAAAAGCGGCCTCAAAGAATGACGAGCCGATGGCAACAAACAACACGAGAGGCAACAAGCTATTATGAGCGTCCTATGTTTAGATCTTGGGGGAACTAAACTGATGTTGGCACAGGTGGAAGGTAAAACCTTACTCGACACTTGGCGGTATCCTGTTCCCGCCGATGGCAATTTCGAACAGTTATTCGATTTCCTCGTGACCTGTATCCACAGCCACCTCACGCCTGAAACCAATGGAGTTTCCATCGGGGTGCCCGGTATGGTGGATATGCACAGCGGCACTTTACTCGAAGTGCTCAACATCCCAGCACTAACGGCAACGCGGTTAGCCCAGCAACTGCAAAATACCTTTGAAATGGATGTTGTTGTGAATAATGACGCTAACCTCTTTGCCCTCGGCGAAGCTGTACTCAATCACAATCAAGACATGCTCGGGATTACCTTAGGCACTGGCGTAGGCGCTGGGGTGATTTTTAATGGTCAGCTGTATTCGGGTAAACATTGCGCCGCAGGTGAAATAGGTAGTTTGAGTTATCGTGATGGCATTATTGAGCACTACTGCTCGGGGCAATACTTCACCACTCATCATCACATGAGTGGCGAGCATTTGTACCAAAAAGCCTGTGAAGGTGACAGCCAAGCGCTACAAGCCTTCGCCCATTTTGGCGAACACTTGGCGCACATGATCGCCCAAACCTTACTGGTATACGATCCCAAAGATATCATCCTTGGCGGCTCAGTCAGCCAAAGCTTTCCCTTTTTTATTGAAGCGCTTAAACAGAAATTGCAAAGCTTAGTGTATGGCCCGCAACTGACAGACTTGACGATTTCAGCCAGCCAACATCACAATGCAGCCCTCATAGGTGCCGCGCAGTGGTTTTTACAACAACAGAAAATCAAACAAGTTCAACCAACATCACAATGCTCCAGCAATTGATCGACGCGGCGCAGTGGTTTTTACAACAAAAGGACTCAGCTAAGTGAAAGGACTAATAAAACAAAGAGGGATGATTAAGTGGCAGGGGATTAAGACGGCCTTAGTCAGCGGCGTCATGGCAGTGCTTCCCGTGGCGTCGGTGCTTTCAATACTTGCGATGCCATCAGTACAGGCCGCCAATGCTGTGCAGGAGGCAAATCATGTCGCGCTGAATCAATTGGCCGATAAGCTCCAATTAAATTATCAGCTAACCGCTAGTTATCTTGAAACCTGTCCCGCTAAAGAAGCCCAATGCTATCGCTCCGCCATTGAGCTGACCTTGCCCACTCAGCTATCGAACGACAAGTTATCCAGCGAAGAGTTAAATCACGGCGACTGGCAAATTTATTTCAGCCAATTATCCCCCGTTTATTTCGTCGATGCGGGTGACTTTAGCATTGAGCATATCAATGGTGATTTACATAAAATCACTCCTAAAGCCAGCTTTAAGGGCTTCGTCGCCAATCAAGTTTATCGCATTGAGTTTTACAGCAAAGGCAGCCAAATCACCCGTTCCGAGTTTATGCCAAACTTCTTTGTCGCTATGGGCGATAAGGCGCAGGTCATAAAGAGCACTCAAACAAGGCGCGATAAAGAAACAGGTTTAGCCGAGCAAGACTACCTCGCGCTTTTTAATGCCGAGAAACAATTCTTACTGGCAAAAAACGATGCAACCCCCTTTGCCGATGGCCAGTATTTAGCAGAGCAATATCAAGCCTTAGCCGCAGACAAAGCACCTGACATTAGCGGCAAACTCATCCCCACGCCACTTCATAGCCAAAGCCTAAACTCGGCGCCTTTATCCCTTGCTAAAGGTTATCGACTCACGGCTGCAACTGTCGATTTTAAGGGACGGCAGGCGGCATTTAATTACCTCGATTCTTTAGGCTTTTCGGCCAAGGACAAAGGCACGCCGCTATTATTGCAACTCGATACTCAAGCACCTAAGGTCGCCAGCACTGAAGCCCATGAAAGTGAAATTAAAAGCAGCGAAGCCTATCGGTTAACCATAACGACTGAGCAAATCAGTATTCGAGCGAGCACTGAGGCGGGACTCTTCTATGGCCTACAGAGCCTAGCTGGGTTGATCAGTTTAAGTGACGATCAACTGGTCGCCATCGATATTCAAGACCAGCCTCGCTACGCCTTTCGCGGCCTACATATCGATTTAGCCCGTAACTTTCACTCGCTCGATTTTATTAAACGCATTATCCCACAGCTCGCCGCCTATAAAATCAATAAGCTGCACTTGCACTTAGCCGACGATGAAGGCTGGCGTTTAGCCATCCCCGGCTTACCTGAACTGACCGATGTGGGTGCAAAACGCTGTTTCGATTTAACCGAGCAAACCTGTTTATTGCCACAACTGGGCAGTGGCATAGCGGACGTAAACCCCGTCGATGGCTACTTAACCGTGGCGCAATACCAAGCAATATTACAACTGGCTGATGCTCACCATATCGAAGTGATCCCTTCACTGGACATGCCGGGGCATTCACGCGCCGCAATAAAATCCATGGAGGCGCGTTATCACCATTACCTCGCCAAGGGAGACAAAGCTAAGGCGGAGGAGTTTTTACTGACTGAATTTGCAGATAAAACCCAATATTCGTCGATTCAGTATTACCACGACAACACACTCAATGTGTGTCTGCCGAGCACCTATCACTTTATCGATACTGTGATTGATGAAGTCAAAAAAATGCACCAAGCCGTAGGCATTCCTTTAGTGCATTACCACATAGGCGCCGATGAAACTGCGGGCGCTTGGGTAGAATCCCCTGCATGTATCGCAATGAAGCAACAAAAAGCCGATGAGTTAGCCGGACTGCATTCGCTCAATGGTTACTTTATTGAGCGCGTTGCTAACATGCTGGCGGAGAAAGGGATTATTGCCGCTGGTTGGAATGATGGCATGGGTGAAGTGCGCCCCGAAAACATGCCAGCCCAAGTGCAATCTAACGCTTGGTCGCAGATTTCAAACAACGGCCATCAAATCGCCCATAAGCAAGCAAATCTTGGCTGGAAGGTCGTTATCTCAACGCCAGAAGTCACCTATTTCGATTTCCCCTACGCTAGCCATCCAGATGAGCGCGGCAATCATTGGGCCTCGAGGGCAATAGACAGTTTTAAGGTGTTTAGCTTTATGCCCGACAACCTGCCCGCCCATGCCGAGCGCTGGCACAATAGCTTAAATCAGCCATTTGTGTCGGACGATAGCCACAGCCAGCTCAAACCGGGACACAGTTTTTACGGCTTGCAGGGGCATCTTTGGAGCGAAATGGTGCAATCGGACGAGCAAGCAGAATACATGTTATTCCCGCGCATGGTCGCCCTCGCCGAACGGGCATGGCATAAGGCGCCATGGGAATTAGCCTATGATTATCAAGGTAAAATCTATAGTCAGCAAACTCAACATTTCGCCCGCCAACTCAAGGGCCAAGCCGAGCAAGTCCTCAAACAGGATTGGCAAATTTTCACCGCGGTTTATGCCAATAAGGTACAACCTAAGTTAGCTAAAGCGGGAATTTTCTATCGCATATCACCGCCTGGGATACGTGTTGAACATCAGCAGTTAGTGGTCAATAGCTTATATCCCAATGCCGAGTTGGAATACCAACTCGACTCAGGACCTTGGCTAAGCTACCGCCAAGCTTTCAAGCTTAATGATGTCAAACACATCCGCGCCAGAGTCAAAGATGGCGCACGTTACTCTCGCCCATCGACTTGGCAAAGCTCCCTCTAATCGTTCATCGCACAATGTCGGCCATCACATGTGATGGCCGATACGTTAATTGACTATTAATACCACTGGTCGATGGGTTAAGCATGAGCTTACATTGAAGCTTTTCAATAACAGCGCAACTCAGGCTATAATCTCGCTATTCGCGATAACACTCTCGTGATAACACTTTATCAAGCCTAAGGATCTGCCAACCGATGACAACTGCTTCTACTAGCCCCTTTGCCGTGTTAAACCAAACCACAGCAACCTCGTTTAATGAACAGAAAAATCTGATTAAACGGGTATTTAAAGGTAAGCCAGTGCAATGTCCTAGCTGTAAACAGACACTTAAAGTGATATTGCCAGAGCAGGCAAAAGCAGAACAAGCGGCAGGGATCTACTGTGCTAAAGGCTGCACAGATATCGAACTGGATATGGAAGCCGTCGCGGGACTCTAATCATTCCAGAGCCAACCCACACTGGCATTAGCTTCACATCGGCGGCCAAGCGACGATTACAACAGTCCCCAGTGATTAGCCGTTATAAAATATAATATCTCTAATTATCAATGAGATTATTTAAACTGATCACGGCAGTTGCTTAAGCTGCCCACGAAAATAGTGTCGATAATAGCCCACCAAATTACTGCCAATAAAGAGTACCTCCATTAACACTGCCACAGGCGATCCCACTAAGGCATTGTGAACGAGCCAAAAACTGGTTCCGACTATCATAAGCAGTCTGAGATTTTTATCCCTTTGACAGAATGCGGCGCGGGTTTGAAACAAGGTGCCTATACAACTGATCACAGTCGTTACCCCATTAAAGGTCACAATGCTCATCACAAGTGCAGCAATAGAGAAACACCATAGGGCTACTTTTGAGGTGGTAAAAATACTGGTCAGATAACGCACTGTGGCTATGCCCATTAAGCCTGCGGCAGTCCATTGCTCCAACAAACAAAAATGAATTGAAATCAAGATGCCAGACACAAAAAGGCAAGCGACTATCCGCTCCCGCGCCTTAAATTGAAACGAAATCAGATCGAAGATAATTGCTATCGCCACCAAAATTTGAGACAAAGTAAACGCAGTCAACTTATTAAGCTCCTTCGCTTTAAGTAATAATGCGCACTCAGATTGAAAGCTTACAGACTTGAGAGCGCAACTTAAAGCGCAGCATCATGGGAATCGCGCTTTAGCGCATTAACTTAAGTTAACTGGGAGCAAAAACCGTTAAAGAGAGTCTTGAAGTCGTCTACGCATACGCGACAAACTGATTGCCGTAATGCCAATATAATTAGCTAGCTGACCTTGGCTTAACCGCTCAAGCCAAAGTGGTGAATGTTCGCGTAAATACAGATAACGTTGCTCAGGTGTGTGCAGCAGTAAAAAGGCTTCCTTTTGTTCTTTATACAATAATTGCTGTTTAAGTAACCCAAGTTGCACTGACTGCAGCGAAGTATCATCCAACACAGATAACGGCATTTGGATAAGTTTACAGGTGCTTAAGGCCTCTAATTGGTAACGAGCGGGAATTTGCTTAAGCCAACTGACATACAAAAAACACAGTTCACCCTCGAAATAAAACTCCTTACAGCGCTCTGTGCCCTCCTGTGTATAATGGCAAGCGCGCACGATACCATCCACCACAAAATATGCCTGTGACTGCTCATTTCCTTGGCCAAGAAGCACCTCTCCCGCCGGCACGTTTAACGCTTTAAACTGTGGTAAGTAACGTTCAACAGCAGCTTGACTCGCCCCTAACGCAATCAAATATTGTTGCAGTGGCTGGCAAGTTGGCACCTGCAATACAGCAGTCTTTTTTACGTCATCAGGTTCAATCATGCGAGCAACTCAGCGATTTATCACTAAACACTTAACCACTGCCATTCGAGTAAGGGTTCAGCACTCGCTTGCAGGCCACGGCTCAGCGTGACGTTAAATACACTTTTAGCGGGAATGCTTCCCACGCCCTTGGGCGTGCCTGTCATTACGATATCGCCCTCATCGAGACTGATAAATGCCTGTAGCTCGGACAATATGGTCTGAGGTTTGTAAATCATTAAATCGATATGCCCCTCTTGGACCAAGTTATCGTTGATACTCAAGGTGAAATGCAGCTGTGCCTCTGCATCATCAATCGCCACAAACGGACTGAATAACGCAGCACCATCGAAGGCTTTTGCTCGCTCCCAAGGTAATCCCTTAGCTTTTAACTTAGTTTGCAAATCACGTTTTGTGAGATCTAAACCGACGGCGACGCTACTGAAACGGCCATTTTGAAACATAAAACACAGCTCGGTTTCATAATGCAAGGTTTCCCCTTGATGCTCAGAATGAAGCACAGTCGAAATAGCCGAATTGGGCTTTAAAAATACCACCATATCCTCGGGGATTTCGTTACCTAATTCATGGATATGCTCAACATAGTTACGCCCAATGCAGAGAATTTTTGTCGGTACGATAAGGTTTTCACCTAACACGACTGATTTCATCTTTAATCCTTTTCAAGATAGGGTTGAGATTATTTTAAATAATAAAACCAATTAGTTAACCTAAATTAAATCTAAACGTTCAATTGAACTAATCACTGTACTTATGACGAACTCTGCTACACTTAAATCAATATTTCAACGAAAACAGCGATCTAACCATTAATAAACCCATTTTACAGGGACAGTCATAGAAGAGGTTTTCGCACTATGTTAACGCTTACCATAAAACAAAAAATCATCTTTAGTTTTAGTGCAATTGGCGCGCTGCTCATCGCTGGTAGTAGCTTTTTCTACTATTCACTCTCCCAAGTGCAAACCGCCTATCAAAATATTGAAACCTTAGCCGTACCCGTGCAAAAGCAGAGTAATAGCTTACAACTAGTGCTATTAAAAATGTCACGCCTTGCCACCCTAGCCCATAGTCAGCAAGACACTGCCGCCTTAACCAAAAGTCAGCAAGCATTTACCGCGCTGCAGAAGAAATATCAAAGTATCGAAAATGAGTTAATTGAGCGAGTTGCAGATCAACCTAAGATGCAAACATCCCTAAACGAAGCGCAGGCAAGATACCAAGCCTATTTGCAGCAAAGCCAAGCCATGTTTAGCGCTAAACTCGCCAATGAACAAGCAAAACGGCAGTACCTGCAACTCTTTGAGCGCTTTAACCATGCCAAGACCAACGCCAGTAATGCGATGATTGATCTCGAAACTCTTTCCATCCCCGATAATCCGACTTTACTCGAAGAAATTGTCGGCACAGGTACTCGCATTGACGACATGCTCTATACGCTAGCCAACACTATGGGGGAACTGATCCACACTCAAAGTTTGGATGTTATTCAATCGCACCAACAGGATGTCGGTATTTTACTGGGAAATCTCACCACTAACTTTACCTTTTTAAAACAACAAACTGATGGGCTTGATACCTTAGGCCTACTGCAAACATTCGAGCAAGAATATGCGATTATCAATACCTTACTCGCAGCGCCTGCCGAACTTTATAAAGTGCAACAAGCCGTAGTTGAGGCACAACAACAAGCAGAGCAACATTACCTCGATGCCGATAAAGAGTTTAATGCGAATAATCTCGCCTTAGATAAGTTAATCAACTTAGCCGACCGCCGATTTACCAGCCTGCAAACCATCGCCAGTAATGATATTCAACAGGGTCAAACCCTAGCGATTGTACTCGCACTGGTATTTATCATCATGGTGAGCTTTATCTCTTTCTTCACCTCCAAGGCTATGCTCAATCCCTTAGCCTTAGTGAACGGCGCACTCGCCAGTATCGCCCAAGGGGATTTATCTAAACGCATTCATAAACGCCATAACGATGAATTTGGTGCCCTAATCGATAACATGAATACCTTGAGTGACGATCTTGCCAAGCTGTTAACCAATATCAGCCAAAATGCCCATTCATTGGACAGCTCTGCCACGCAAACCAATGAGCAAGGCCAGCGCATCGCCAATGCCGCAACGGCGCAAATCAGTCGAGTCGATGAAACGAAAGCCTTGGCAGAACAGATGTTTACTAGCTCAAATCTAGTGACAGAACAGGCCAGTGAGTCGGCGAGACAAATCAGTCAAGCCTCGAAATACGGTAATCAAGTGAAGCAAATTGCCGATGATAATCGCAATAAAATTGCCGAACTGAGCGCCCGTTTAAGTAGCTCAGTTGAAGTCATGTCTCGCTTGAGCATTCAAAGCGATAATATTGGCAGCATTTTAACCACCATTAGCAGCATTGCCGAACAAACCAATTTGCTGGCACTGAACGCCGCCATTGAAGCCGCCAGAGCGGGGGAACATGGTCGTGGTTTTGCCGTCGTGGCCGATGAAGTGCGATCACTTGCCTCACGCACCCAAGCCGCCACCGCCGAAATTCAAACCATGATCACGGCCCTGCAAAAAGAAACGTCCACGGCAGCCGATGCAATTACTACGGGGCAAAATCAAGCAAATGAGTGTGTCGGACAAAGCCAAACCCTGCAGGATGCTATCGCTCACATAGAAAGCACCTTACATACCCTCAATAAAATGAGTCTAGAGATCACCCACGCCGCCCACGAGCAGTTAGATTACAGCCAACGGATTGAGTCGAGCATGAGTGAGGCGGCACAATCTGCAGACCAAAATGCCAATGAAGCTATGGACATGGCCAAACGCAGCAACGAAGTCACTCTGCTTGCCCATTCACTCACCTGCTCAGTAGAGCGATTTAAATTGTAGGGATGATGGGACCTAGAATCTAGGCATATTCCATCAGGAATTCATCGAGCTGTTCGTTGGCAATTTCAATCTCGTCACCTTCGAACTGGGCGATATGAAACATCCCCTCACCTTCGTTAGTCACAGGGATATTACTTATTCCTATGATAATACCGTCGGTTGGCGCGCGAATGGCCACACTGTCACCGCCGTGAGGACTAACGATATGGGCAATGATATAACCCTTAGTCACCCGCTGGCCGAGTTTAAGCTTCATATTCACTAAACCATCGGATTCACTGCGCACCCAATAACTGCGAATAGCACTGACACTCGCGCCTTTGTTACTTACTCGCCCTTTAAGCATATCTAAACTGCGCATCACATTGAGCACGCCCTTGAGACCGGATTTTATCGACAATTCACTGAAACGCAGTGCCTCGCCCGCCTCGTACAAAATACACGGAATGCCCTGCTGGTTAGCGTAGCCCCGCATCGAAACACTGCGCGCTTTAGAATGCATAATAAGCGGCGCACCAAAGGCATTCGCCATGGCGAGCATAGTCTCATCATTAGTATCACAGCGAATTTGCGGCAAATTATCCCTATGGACGGCCCCTGTATGTAAATCAATCACATGGGTTGCATGAACTAATAACTGAGTGGCAAACAGATTAGCTAAACGGCTTGCGAGCGCCCCTTTGCTAGAACCAGGAAAGCAACGATTTAAATCACGACGATCGGGTAAATAACGGGATTGCTGAATAAAACCAAACACATTCACTATTGGCACCACAATTAACGTGCCCGTCAGATTCTTGGGATTCACTCTGGCTAATAAACGCCGACAAATTTCGATACCATTGAGTTCATCCCCATGAATGGCGGCACAAACCAGTAAAGTCGGGCCAGGTTTGGCTCCGTGAAACACTTCCACATGAATATCAAGTTGCGTATCGGTATACAACTTAGCGGCAGGCAGCTTGATCCCTAATTGCGTCCCAGCTGTGACTCGTTTTCCCGCTAATTCAAATGCTTCACGTCTTTTTACCATGGCAACTCCCTTGTTCTATCAAATGTTATCCCGCGCGGTTGGCTCATGTTTACCGCATTTTGCCAAAGTGATCCGCTATTACATATCAGCCGACTTTAAAGACTAAAGTGGGATTTTAAACGAATTATTGCGGCTCAAATTGGTTCAGCCAAGATTTTAAAATCTGCAGTAACACAGGCCTATCTTCAGCACTCACGCCCGCGAACAACGCACTTTGACATTGAATATGCTGAGGTAATGCCTTATCAATGAGCGACTTACCCTCAGCAGTTAACGAGACATGGACGGCGCGGCGATCTTCCTTACTGTGCTCCCGCTCAATCAGCCCCTTATTTTCGAGTCTGTCTAAACGACTGGTCATAGCGCCAGAACTTAGCATCATGCTCTGATAAAGTTGCGAAGGCGAGAGTGTGAACGGCTCTCCCGAGCGCCTTAACGTCGCGAGCACATCGAACTCCCCCTGACCTAAGCCAAATTCGGCGTGGCATTGCAGCAGTACCACTTCGATATATTTCGTTAAACGAGCGATTCGCCCGAGCACAGCCATAGGGATCAAATCCTCAGTAACCCCTTGCTGTTGCCACTGTTCAACAATTCTATCGAGGCCATCTTCTTTAGTATTCGAATCCGCTTTCTTTTTATCCGTAGAACTCGCGTTAGTATCCGCAGGACTGGCATTAGTTAGCGTCATTTTAGCTGTCATAGGTTTATCTCAATATAAAGATTCTTTACATCATTCTTTACATCTTAGTCATTTTCTCGCAGAATTAAAATATCTTTATATCAAGATACATCTGAAAGAGATTCTTTTTGAATTGTAGTGATGTGGTTTCAACCTACTGTTGTTGAAAGGAAATCATCATGAGTATGCTAAATGCTGCTACAAATCACTTTTTCAGCAAATCAAACTCAGCTTATTTTTGGAGACAATCCATGCGATCCCCCCTGACAGAGAAAGTGAATTTATTGCTGCTCGGACTCGCGTTCATCCTTATTGGTCTAAATCTACGGCCCATTCTCGCCTCCGTTGGGCCTTTACTGCCCAGCATACAAAAGGATATCAGCTTAAGTTTTACCTTAGCATCTATGCTGACATTGCTGCCCGTGCTCGCCATGGGACTGGGTTGTTTTGTAGGCTTTAGTATCGCCAAACGCTTAGGATTCAATACCGTAATGACAGGATCATTGCTACTGCTGATCGCCGCTACTGCAATGCGATTCTGGACAATAGATGCCAATTGGCTTATCTGCTCGGCATTACTGGCAGGGGTCGCAATCGCCCTCATTCAAACCATAATGCCCGCCATGATTAAGCTTAATTTCGGTGAACGGGTGCCCTTAATGATGGGGCTTTACGTCACCGCCATTATGGGCGGCGCCGCATTAGCGGCGAGTAGCGCGCCTTTTATCGAGATGAACTTAGGTTGGCGCGCGGGTCTAGGTCATTGGACTTGGCTAGGCATATTCGCACTCGTGCTGTGGCTCCTGATTAAACATAAAGCCGCATTACCGAGCCAAGCAAAAGAGCAAGCTTTGCAACTTAACTTTTGGCGTTTTCGTCGCAGTTGGCTATTGGCGATATTTTTTGCATTAGGCACAAGTTGTTATGTCTGCGTACTTGCATGGTTAGCACCCTACGCGGTCGAGCTAGGTTATAGCCAAACTCAATCTGGATTAGTGTTAGGTTTTTTAACCAGCATGGAAGTGATCGCGGGCTTAGTGTTTCCTTGGCTTGCCAGCAAGTCGACGGATAGACGCGCCATCATAGCCCTACTCTGCTTGCTACAACTCATTGGCTTTATGGGACTGGCACTCGCCCCTCAAGTATCGCTATTTTTATGGGCGGGACTTGCAGGATTAGGTATTGGCGGGATTTTTCCACTCGGGCTGATTGTCACTATGGATCATCAACAGAATCCTATGTTAGCAGGTAAATTAACCGCCTTCGTGCAGGGTGTGGGATATACCATAGCGGCTATCTCGCCTTGGATTGCCGGATTAATTCGCGATAATTTCAACAGCTTTAACAGTGCTTGGTTATTACTCGGTGGCTTAAGTGTGATCGCGTGGATATTATCTTGGCAATTTAATCCGCAGGGCTATGCACGCCAATATCAAATCACCCGCTGTGTATCTTAACCATCTAATTTAAAATAAAAAAACCGCCATGTCGGCTAACGATCATGGCGGTTTTTATTGTGTTGAGCTAAATAAATCGCGCTCACACTAAGCGAAACTTAAGACTTTTTAACGAAGCACGTCAGAATCACAATACGAGTACCGTTAACGCGGCCTTCGATATGCTCTGGGTTGTTGGTCAAAGCAATGTTACGCACAGCTGTGCCACGCTTAGCCACAAAGCTAGTGCCTTTCACGTTTAAGTCTTTGATGATGACCACAGTATCGCCAGCATTGAGCACTGCACCATTACTGTCTAACGTTGGCGTAGCATCGTCACCTGCTGCGGCAACTTCGGCATCACCCCACGCTTTTAAATCGTCTTCAAGATAAAGCATATCCAGCAAATCTTGCGCCCAGCTTTCGCCATTTAAGCGCTTAAGCATACGATATGACATCACTTGAACTGCCGGTACAGGACTCCACATGCTGTCATTCAGACAACGCCAATGGTTCATGTCCATGGTATCCGGTGCCGCAATTTGGCCACTGCAGGTTTCACAAATCATGATCTCATTGTCACGGCCATCGGAGGCTGGCAGATCATAAATAGAGAGTTCAAGCTCGCTGCCACACAGTTCACACTTGCCGCCACAGCGACTTAGCAATTCATTTTCAGTCATTTTTCTGTTCTATATGCCTAGTAAAACGCGGATTATGCCATAAACTGGCATTTTTCGGCAGGGGGCTGAGGCAATATAACCCTATTTTTTATGAGCTATATATGCCTAGTCCACACAGCCTTAGTGATTAGTCTTTAAAATTCATAGGCTAAACTCAAACGAACATCACGCCCAGCTGCGGGGATCCCATCGGAGAGAAACGGCACCACTTGCAGATCCGTAAGATTTTTTACCATCAAACGCACACTTAATCCCTTTAAGATGGCTTGAGGTTCATAGGCGAGATACACATTCTGTAGGAAGTAATTTTCGCTTGGCGACTCGGCATTAAAGATATCACCGTGGGGAACATTGGTTTGCGCATCATACCAAGCGCCCTGCCAAGCGATAGAAATGTCATCTGTGATATACATGCCTAAACGCAGACGAATATCGAGCGGGGCTATGTTAGCTAAATATTCATCGTCATCTTGGCTATCTCTGAGTGACCCATTGTGCTGTCCTTGCAGCCATGAAACCGCAAGATCACTGAACACATCTTGATAGCGATATTGGGCTTCAAAATCGGCACCGTAAATATGGTAACCATCAAGATTTGTATAACCACTTTGAATTAACTGGGTTTTATCAGACTTAGCTCCGCGGCGCTGGGCAATATCATCACGACCTAAATTGGCAAACAGGGTGATTTGCGTCGACAAAGCATCCTCATTGGCAAGTACATGCTGATGCTGCGTCATTAGGCCTAATTTGAAGGCATGTAA
This sequence comes from Shewanella sp. SM29, assembly GCF_025654245.1. Lineage (NCBI taxonomy): Bacteria > Pseudomonadati > Pseudomonadota > Gammaproteobacteria > Alteromonadales > Shewanellaceae > Shewanella > Shewanella sp. SM29. The sequence continues at coordinate 107,943 of NZ_JAKKRN010000003.1, read as the reverse complement.
GCGTTCGACATCAATGTCGCGACTCGTGCCGGTAATGCTGGCTTTAGCGTATTGCACGGCATAAATCTCATCCACCACAGGGGCTTGCAAGCTATAAGCGTAATCAAAGTTTAACCGAGCGTGATTTGTCAGTTGATAATCTATGCCTAATCTGGGTGAGAACCCCGAATGATGGGTTGAGCTATAGTCATGGCCCGCAGCAATATCATTGTAATCTGGTGCAATATTGGGTCGACCTATGCTGTAGATAAAGTCATATCGCAGCGAGGGAGTCACAGTTAAGTCATTAGTAAGATGAATTGCATCGCGAATATAGGCAGCATAGGTATCTTGACGGCCTTCAGGTTGGTAGTAAGGTGTGTACCAGCCAAAGTTTTTCTCGGGATTTGTTTCATAACTTTTGTTAAACACGAGCGAAGTGCGGTCGAGACTACGGTACTGTAATCCTGTGGTGATCTCATGGTCACCAATCAAGCTCAAGTTGTTAATATCAATGTAGTCACGTTTATAGTCTAGCCAAGATTCGTGACCGAAGTTGCCTACGGAAACCGTCATTTTCTCCCACGCGATATCGGGTCTTACCCAGTGGCGTGCATTCGCCGAATGGGAAATCACCACTTGGGTATCGATCAGGGGATTACTCGGCGAATAGCGATAATTTGCCGACCAAGTGTTGTCTTCATAGGTGTTGTAGGCGGTTGTGGCATACAGAGCCTGCTCGTAGGAACCGTACTTTTTAATGTTGTAGTCCGAAATTGCAGGCATAGGGCCACGGCGGTTAGCCCAAGGTTTGCGGCCCTCATCAAGATAATGGGTCACGCTCAAGGCTAATTGGTGATCGCCCTGCGCGTAATCCATCTTACCTAGGTAGTTATTTTGCTCATAACCTGAATATTCAAACTCTTCACCATTGGCTAAAGTGACATCCCCCGCATCGCGACGCGTAAGATGCAGCAAGCCAGATAGATGTGAATTCACGCGGCCATAAACTGTCCCCGTATAACCCATAGCGTCATTATTGCTGGCGTAGCTGGTTTTGACTCGCGCGCCAAGGGATTGATCATATTTAAGAAAATCATCAGCCGATTTAGTGACCACATACATGGCACCACCAAAACCGCCATTGCCCGAGCGCACATCATGGGCGCCTTTGATCACTTCCACTCGTTTGATGAGGTCAGGATCGAGGAAAAATGAGCCGTAGCGATACTGCTCAAATCCCACCGGAGCATTATCCACATAAACGTTAAAATCTTCAGTCTCGCCAAAGCCCCAAATATTAATCCGCTCACCGCCGCTGCGGGTACCGCCATCGATATGCGCCCCCGCCATATCATCGATCACTTCGGCGAAAGTTGTCGCCTGCATCTCCTCGATTTGATCCATGGAAATAATCGCTTCACCGGGTTTAGCGACTGTGATAGCCCTGCGATATTGCTGCCCATGAACCTGCAGGATCTCAATCGGCTCAACCTTAGGCTCGCCCAATACCTCAGCGGCGTACAACGGCATTGAGGGCAATATACATAATCCCATAAGCGACAGATTTCTATTCGCTTTCCACTTATCACATTTAGGCAGGCAACCCATTCAACGTCATCCTATTAACAAACCAATCTAAAAATAGGGCGGCATTATAGGCACTAACGAACAAGATAAGAATAGTTCTCACTTAGCTTTACGTGTAAATAACCGACTTATTGAAAACAAGGTAGAAGCGGCACAATGCAAAAATTTAAGTGAAGATCTTGCCGAAGGATGGCAGTATTGGCACCCAACTTGACAGTCTTAACTATCGTGTTTTAACTATCGTGAGAAGAACGGGCAGGCGATACGGAAGGATATGTCAGCAACTCACCTTGCTCCTCAATCGGCATTAATACTGCTTGTGCTCGGTTTATCTGCATTAATAAGGTTCCCTGATAATGGCCACTCTAACAACTAAAATCCCCATCGCGACTGGTGCAACGTTCAGCGCGGCGAGCCTGCAATTTTTAAATCAACTGGCACAAAACAACTCCCGCGACTGGTTTAAAGCCCATCAGGCGGAATACGAAGAAACAGTGCGAACGCCTGCACTGCAGTTTATCGAGCAAATGCAGCCCAGTATCCTCGCCCTCTCGCCTAGGCTCACTGCCGTACCAAAAAAAGTCGGCGGCAGCTTGATGCGTCCCCAGCGAGACAGCCGTTTTAGCAAAGATAAAACGCCCTATAAAACCAATGTCGGCATTCAATTTCGGCATTTTCAAGGTAAAGACGTACATGCCCCGGGACTGTATCTACATATTGCCGAAGATGGCTGTTTTATTGCAGCAGGGATTTGGCACCCAGAATCAAAAGCCTTAAATGCCATTCGCACTTGTATTGATGAGAACCCTAACGGCTATAAAAAGGCGCTACAGACCTTACAAGGTCATGGATTTAATATGGATGGCGACAGCTTAACTAGACCACCAAAGGGATTTGATAAAAACCACCCTATGCTGGCAGAGCTAAAACGAAAAGATTTTATCGCAGTTAAAAATATCGCCTTTGAGGAACTCTGCCGCCCAGATACAGCCAGTTTTTGTGCCGAGCAGTTTGCATACAGCACTCAACTGATGGCCTATCTGTGTTTTGCGCTAGACTTGGACTTTTAGAAATAGACTTTTAAAAATAAACTTTTAAAAAATAGATTTCTAAAAAATCATGGCCTAGGCAAAAACCTAGGCCAATCAAACTATGTCATTTGCAGTTATGCCGTCTGATTAGCACTCAAACTACGTAAATAGTCTTGCAATACAACAAATGCATTGTCTAACAACTCATATTCGCCCGCCTTGCCTAACACTCTAATCCCTTGTAATTGCAGCACTAAAAAAGCAGCAACTTGATGTGGTTGCACATGGGCTAATAGCTCTCCACGCGCTTGGCAAACTTGTAACACTTGGGTGAATGAGGTCTGTAATCGACAAAATAATCGCTGACATTCCTGCAGCACACTTTCATCGTTAAGGCTCTTTTCGAGCACGGCATTTTGCATAAAACAGCCGTACTTTTGCTCCCGCTGCAAAGCAACAAAGCGCGCTAAATAAGCTTCTATTTCAGCCAAGCCCGCTTTTTCATGCAGCAAAGTATCTGAAGCGCCAAAAGAGTAATGATCAAGGTAAAAACGGAGGCACTCGCGGTAAAGATTCTGCTTGTCGCCGAAACTGTTATAGAGACTAAATCGATTAATGCCTAAATGGCCGACGAGATCGGAAATCGAGGTTTCGGCAAAGCCCTTTTGCCAAAAAAGCTCCATCGCCAATATGAGTTTTTCTTGCCGATCAAAATTACAACTCCGTGCCATAGCCTGCGACCTAATCTCTTGAATACGCGTTCACGATCAGCTTCACCATTCCTCTTTACTACAGAAAGTTGAGGGGTAAATCATTCTTGACTGTTCGTTTAGATATAGCGTAAATTCTAACCTAACCGAACGTTCAGAAAAAGCCTTATGTGCCCGAATCGAGCATAAAGCACTGATAAAAACTACAGGACTTTAGATGAAACTCTACGAATTAGCTCCGACTCCCAGCGCACGCCGCGTCAGTATTTTTCTTGCGGAAAAAGGCATAGAAGTGCCAAGAGTGAACGTCGATATCCGTGGAGGAGAAAATTTAAGCGCCGAGTTTAAAGCCAAAAGTGTAAATGGCCGCATTCCACTGCTCGAACTCGATGATGGCAGCTACCTGTGTGAATCTGTTGCCATTTGCCGCTATTTAGACGAAATCCACCCGAGTAAGCGTTCACTGTTTGGTAATACACCGCTTGAGCGCGCCAAAGTAGAAATGTGGCAACGCATCATAGAGTTACAAGGATTAATGGTCGGGTTTCAAGCCTTTCGTAATTTAAGCGGTGTCTATAAAGACAGGGAAAATTGTGTCGAGTCTTGGGGCGCAGAATCACGCCAAAGGGTCATTGACTTCCTACCAACCTTAGACCAACAATTGAGCAAGTCACCCTTTGTGGCAGGCGATGCATTCAGTATTGCCGATATTTCGGCTTACGTTTTTATCAGTTTTATTAAAAATTTAGACATCGAAGTGACTGATAACTTGCCGCATCTCAAGGCTTGGTTCAACACTATGGCGCAGCGTCCTGCCATAGTATCGTTAACCCCTAAAAAATAGCGGCGCTAATGCCTGATGATGAATATTCATGGGCACTAAAGTGAGTAGCTATAAGCATTATAACCTAAAGGAATCATCATGATAGATTTATACACAGCCGCGACCCCTAACGGTTTTAAAATTTCCATCGCACTGGAAGAAATGGGACTTGAATATCGCGTCCATAAATTAGATTTCAGCACCAGTGAGCAAAAACAGCCAGAGTTTATCGCCATCAATCCCAATGGTCGCATTCCCGCCATTATCGACCGCGATAACGAGGATTTTGTGGTATTCGAATCGGGTGCGATTCTGCTGTATCTCGCCGAAAAAACAGGTAAATTCCTGCCAGCCGACCCGAAAAAGCGCTCACAGGTGATCCAATGGTTAATGTTCCAAATGAGCGGCGTCGGCCCCATGATGGGACAAGCCAACGTATTCTTTAGGTACTTCCCTGAAAAAATCCCCGCAGCCATTGACAGGTATCAAAAAGAAGGTCGACGTTTATTCGAGGTTATGAATACTCAACTAGCTACAAATCAATACCTTGCTGGTGACGAATACACGATTGCCGACATCGCAACTTGGCCTTGGGTGCGGATCCACGAGTGGAGCGGCATCAATATGGAAGGTCTGACACATTTGCAACGTTGGTTAGATGAGTTAGCACTCAGACCCGCGTGCCAAAAAGGCATAGTCACGCCACCACCGGTGGAAATGAGTGATGAAGAACGGGCTAAGCAAATCCAAAAGATGGTGACGAAATAATCACCTTCCAAGCGGTAATTGAGTGATAGTCTGCAAATAACCCTTTGGTACTGAATGCACTATAAGTCTCAGTGACTCAACCACAAAAAGCCCCGCAAGTTGATGCGACTTTGGGGCTTTTTTTCTGCCTGTTATCGGGCAAAACTGCTACACTCTGCGCCACTTATTTTTCCCCTCTGTTACAGTTATGCCTCCTACATAAGGCGCAGCCACAGAGAGCATAATTCAGGCTAAATTTATGGGTAATCCAAGCAGCTTCTCTTCCGGTATGGCATCTAACTCAGTCACATCATCGGCTTTAAATGTTCAGGCGAACACTCCTACGCAAAAACGTGCACTCAGTTACGCCAGTACAATTAAGCAATTATTCGATGAAATTCAAAGCAGTAAAATGCCCGCCGACCGTATTCTGGCCAACTACTTTAGAGAACATAAAAAACACGGCTCGAAGGACCGTAAAGTCATTCGTGAATCCTTATTTAGTCTGTTCCGCTGGTGGGGGTGGTTTCAGCGATTAGGCGATCAGCAAGAATCTGCCGTTTATTTTGCCAGCCTAAGCGCCAGTGCCCTATTGGAAGCCCATGCTTGGCAAGATATCGCCAACGCTTGGCATGAGTTATCGCAATCGCCCATCGATTATCAGCAAGCTCAAGCACTTGCCGTTGAAAGTCTCGACGACAAACTCACGCTAATGCAGCATTTATTTCCCGCGACTGAGTTTAAACCACAGGATTTATTACCCGACTGGTTCTGGCAAGTGTGCCCTGTAGATACGGCGCAGCAAACGCAATTAATTAATGCTATGTCTAGTCGCCCACCGATTTGGGGACGCGCGCAAGGGATCACTAGCCAAGATGCGGCGGCGCAGCTGCAAGCGATAGGTATCGATGCTAGTTATGGTCATTACTTTAACGATGCGATTAACCTTGGCAATAAGAGTATGAATCTTAATGAAATCGCCCTGTATATAGACGGTAACATCGAGATCCAAGATTTGGCTTCACAGGTCATAGGGCAAATTTGCGCGCCAGAACCCGATGCCCATTGGTGGGATGCCTGCAGTGGTGCCGGCGGTAAAACCCTGCAACTGCGGTCTTTGATGCTGACCAAGGCTGCTGATACTCAAACACCCTCTACGGGCAGCATTATATCGTCAGATATTCGCTCCAATGCCCTAGAAGAACTCACTAAACGCGCCCAAAGAGCTCACTTTAACGGTATTAGCGTTGCCCGTTGGAAGAGCGATGCCCTGCCGGTATCTGCGGATCATTTCGATGGTGTGTTAGTCGATGCCCCGTGCAGTTGTACTGGCACTTGGCGACGTAATCCTGATATGCGTTGGTTGGATGGTGTTGAAGCCGTGGCCGATAAAGCCGCGTTACAGCTCGATATTTTAAGCCGCAGTAGCCGCGCAGTTAAAGCGGGCGGCGTACTCGTTTACGCCACGTGTTCCCTGTCGCCGCTCGAGAACCAAGACGTGGTGACGGCGTTTTTACAGCAACATCCAGAGTTCATGCTCACGCCAATACGCAATCCTTTTACGGGTGAACAAACAGAAATGTTGACCGTATGGCCCTTTGAAGCGAATAGTGATGGTATGTTTGTCGCGCGTATGCTGCGCAACAAGTAACACTAACTCATTATTTTGTATCAAAACTTGGCGCCTTTCATTCTGGGCGCCAGTTTCAATCATATAATATAATTTCCGATGATAATTACACTTATCCTTTAATTATCATAAGGATAATCCACATATTCCCCATTGAAATCTCAGATACGGCCATTTCAGTGGCAAGATATAGCCTTTGGACAAAACTTTTCACCATCAGTGATGAAATATTTCGCTTTAGCTTCATCTCACCTTTGGGTAAAAAGATCGGGTGCTGCGAATGGCACAGGTATTTTTGGAATTTTGACCATGTCACACTCCTATGAATTTGACGACGATGATGCGCCATGGGGCGATAACGTCAAAGGTAAGCAAAAGAATAAACGCGTGAAACAGCGCCGCAGAGATACTAAGCGACGTTACTCGGACGATAATACAGAGGTGGATTTCTACCAAAATAAATCGAAGTAACTAAATCTAAGTACCCTTGCTCTCACGGGTTTGTTTTACAAATTCGTTCTGTGCTAAACCTGCCAAATCTGAGCAAGTTGGATAATATCCAACTTGCTACTCAACCCCGTTATCCCCTATCAAATACTTAATCACTCCAGTGTAAAATCAATGGGCTTAATTGCTTATTTGCCCTATGCTTTTTGGGCTATAACTCCCAAATCATTGGACTTACACTGAAATTTAAGGATGAACGCCATGGAAAAACAGCGCCCCGACTTTATTTATCCCCAAGGCAGTATGTTGATGCACTCGCCCTTAGTGCTAAATAAAGCCGATATGTACGGTTTTTTTCTTAAGGGGAAACAGGAAAACCTGCAACGCTCTATCGATAAAACCCTGAATCAAGTTGCCGGTAGCGCAATGTATTTTAAGGTGCTGTCTCCCTACGTACTGACAACCTTCACTCAAATTGAAAAAGCATATTCCGCTTATCCAGAGGACAGAGCTAAGGGCTGGATCCAAGAAACGGACATCATCACTTGGGTCATGGTCGGGCGCCAAGATAGCAGCGACAGTAAACAAATCAGCCAAGTGTATTTTCAGCCGCTACACATTTGGGTGAACGATGCCATGGCCTTAATTAATGGCAGAGAACTCTTTGGTTATCCTAAGTATTTATGTGAATACACTATGCCAGCGGTTGGCGAGCCTCTGACGCGATTATCCCTTGAGACCAAAAGTTTTTTACATTTCTCACCCGAAACCGAACTTGCCCTGCATCCATTAATTGAAGTGAATTGCAATGCCAAACCCGAGGCACAGCTCTCAACCCTTGAAGCGATAACCCAAACTTGGCAACTCTTTAAAGAACAAACCGATTTTATTCCAGAACTTGACCAGCTTGGCGAAGAGCAGCTATTTCATCTGTTATTTAAACCCGCTATCGATCAAGTATTTCTAAAACAGTTCCCCGACTCGTCAGGGCAAAAAGCCATTTATCAAGCCATCGTTGCCGCGCCAGCCCAAGTGAATAAAGTGCACAGTGTTGCCCTGCTAAAAAATGATTTTGTCGCGACCATTTTTGATAATGCCAGCTTCCCGTTAAAAGATACGCTCGGGGTCGAGATTGGTGAGCAGCACGTTTTACTCCCTTACCATGTGAACTTCGATTTTGAAGTGCCGCCCGGCGAGGTATTAGTCGATAACTCCGAAATCAAAAAACAGAAAATAGCCATTCTCGGTGGAGGTGTCGCGGCAATGACAGCAGCCTGTTATCTAACCGATAAACCCGGCTGGCAGAATCAATATGAGATTGATGTCTATCAACTCGGCTGGCGTATCGGTGGTAAAGGGGCAAGTGGCCGCAATGCCGCTATGGGGCAACGCATCGAAGAACATGGTTTACACATCTGGTTTGGTTTCTATCAAAACGCGTTTGCCTTAATGCGCAAAGCGTATGAGGAATTGGATAGGCCAGCAAACGCGCCGCTTGCGACTTTTTTTGATGCCTTTAAACCCCATAACTTCATCGTCTTACAGGAAGAAGTTGATGGCCGTTCTGTAAGTTGGCCAATCACTTTCCCAATGTTACCAGGCATCCCAGGTGATGGCACCGAAACCCTCACCTTCTGGAAAGTCGTTAAAGTCGCCTTTGCGTGGATCAAAGAATGGCTCAAAGACATGGATGACCTGCTCGATGCAGATGAAAATGCCATGGGAACACCTAAAAACTGGCTCGATAGCAGCTGGTTTGAACGCTTAAAAGATAAGTTAGAGGATTCGGTCGAAGATGCCAAAGAATCACTCGACGCGCTCGGTGATAAGCTTGAATGCCATTTTAATCAAATGATTGGCCGCGAGTGCGATGAGCATGTACACAGTGAAAGTGACGATGGTTTTGTAGAATCGGCCGTCGATGCCCTGCATCAAAGACTCGTGAAACGTTTTAGCGGACATTTAGATAATAATGACGAACTGCGCCACTTATATATAGCCGCCGATCTGGGGCTCACGATCCTCAAGGGCATGTTTGCCGACGATGTGTTTGAGAAAGGCTTTGACGCCATCAATGGTTATGATTATCGCGAATGGTTAACCAAACACGGCGCCAGCCTTAAGTACACAGTCGACAGTGCGCTAGTGCGCGGTTTTTACGACTTAGTGTTTGCCTATGAGAAAGGCAACTTCGACAAACCTAATGTCGAAGCGGGCACAATTATCCGCGCTATGTTGCGTATTGCCCTGTGCTATCAAGGTGGCGTGATGTGGAAAATGCAGGCCGGAATGGGTGATGTGGTCTTTACGCCTTTCTACGAAGTACTCAAACGCCGCGGAGTCAATTTCCACTACTTCAATCGAGTTGATAATCTCGAATGCCGTAATCAAAGTATTCAAGCGATTGAGATCACTGAGCAAGTAGCTCTGGCGCCGACTGTCACAAACTACGATCCCTTGGTCGATGTTAAAGGTCTCGCCTGCTGGCCGAGTACGCCCAATTATGAGCAACTTGAGCCTGAACAAGCTGCGCTGCTCAAAGCCCATAATATCAATCTTGAACACTTCTGGAGCGATTGGGACAGCGTATATGAAACGCACTTTGGGAAAGCCCTACCGAAAAAGCGCTTAGTCAAAGGTGTGGATTTCGACAAAGTCATCTTCGGTCTTTCCATAGGTTCTGTGCCCCATGTGGCGAGTGAAGTCATGGCACAAAGCCCAGCCCTCAAGCTTTGCGTTGATAAGGTGCAAACTGTCGCCACTCAAGCCTATCAACTGTGGATGAACCAAGATCTGAATGGGATAGGCTGGCCTAATTACTCTGAAGATGGCGAGGAACCCGTATTATCGGGCTTCACCGAACCCTTCGATACTTGGGCATCAATGAACCAACTGCTAGACAAAGAAGATTGGCGCGGCTTAGAACCTAAAAATGCCAGTTACTTTTGCTCGGCATTGCCTGTCGAGGCCTATCCACCAAGCTCGGATGTAGATTTCCAACAACGGAAAACCTTAGAAGCAAAAGCGGGTGCTATCCATCAACTCAATACCGAAATCCATAAACTTTGGCAAAATGTCGGTGATAGCTTCCCTTGGGAATGGTTACACGATGAACATGACCGTCAAGGTGTTGCCCGTTTCGATAGCCAATATTGGCGCGCAAATGTAGACCCATCCGAGCGTTATGTCTTATCGGTTAAAGACAGCTCGCAGTATCGCATCACGACGGATGGCACAGGGATAGATAACCTGTATATGACGGGCGATTGGATAAAGACAGGCCTTAATGCGGGCTGCGTCGAAGCGGCGACGATGGCGGGAATGCACACTTCAAAAGCGATATCGGGTCATCCTGCGGTGATTAAGGGCGAAAAAGACTTCTAAGCTCGTCCTTAAATCTAGCTAAGTCGCAAACTTGGACACTGCTGAGTCCAAGCAAAATGAAGCTAATAAATCTAAGATAAAAACATAAACGGCGCAGATAAATTCTACGCCGTTTATGTTTTCTAATGTTCTACTAAAACGATTATTTTAACTTTTTCAATAGCTAGCTTAAATGTAGCCTCACATCGACACCGCGAGTATCTGCATACTCTTGACGACGCTTATCCATACGCGATTGATATAAGTGAGTGTCAGCAGAACGCAACCACTCATGGGGATCTGCGACCTCAGTGTTTAACGACATCCCAAAACTACACTGGCACTCTTTAAAACCATGGCTTGCTAATTCTTCACCTAAGCCACTCAAAGCACTCTGTAATAACTGGATACCAGCAGAAGGCGTCACAATCACAAACTCGTCACCACTAATACGATAAACCTTCATGTGCGCTAAGTCTGTTGCTTGCAATAACTGCACTATCAACAGCAATAATCTATCGCCTTCTTGATGGCCGAGTGTTTCATTGACACTTTTCAGACTATCGATATTCAATAGTGCTAACGCCATCGGTTGCACGACTTTATCGGCAAATCCTAATTGTGAGTTCATATATTCGTCAAAGGCATAACGATTACCGACTCGCGTTAATCCATCTAAACGTGCCTTTTCCCATGCAATCGCTAACTCTTCAATATGCGCCTTACGTTCCTCAGCAAGTAATTTCAGCTTATTCGCTAACGCTAAGGACAGTAATAACGCATCAGCCGTACCGCCCATCAGAGTCGCAAGCTCTGCATGTTCAATGAAATCAGGAGTGAGCCCCATATTTCCGGGTAAAATAATCACCGCAGGCAACAGCAAGCAAGTAAAGGCAAGAATAAAATAACGCGCAGGAGCAAAGCCTTTCATCAAGCACACATTACCGCAGGTAATCGCTAAAGCAATCCATAGCATAATCAGTACAGAGGCAATAATTGCCGTATAGGATAACAACCAAATACTGGTCGGCAGAGCCACAATACAGGCAAACATTAAATACTGACTAAGACGCCACAGCCGCGGAGAGTAACTAGGCAACTGCAGGAAGTGCTTGTAAAACATGATATTAAAAATAGGCAAACTGATGAAAAACAGATGATGCAACTCAAGGTAATGGAAATTAAATAAGTGTGCGGGCAAATGGAAAGTCAGTGCCCAGCCACCAAAATAAGCAAATACGTAAAGGCCATAGTAGAGAAAGGCTTTATCAAGAATAGAGATATAAATCAAAATATTATATAAAGCGATAAACAATAATCCGCCTAAACACAGCAGCACTGCCATTGCGAGACGGTCAGACATAAGTTGATGATCCGCCACACTTTGCAATGCTATCTCAGGGGGAGAGGAGTAATAACGGCTGCTCAGCTTCACTACCAGCCAATAATCCGTGCCCATATTCAAGGTGACCTTACGGCCATAATCGAATAAAAACTGGTATGGAGCACTGTAGCCACTGTGGGCATGTTGTACGCTGCCGTCACTGCCGAGTATCCAATAATCTACGGATTCAATAATCGAATTACTTGCATCCACTACCCAGTTTGATTGACGTTGATTGACCATCACAGGTGTAATCATCCAATAATCGCCACCGGTTAAGCTGACCGAACTAGCTTCGTCGAGTTGTCCCATCCAATGGGGCACGGTTTCAAACCGCTCAGGAGGCTGTTGATCCGCTTTAACATGGAACAAATACGGGGAGTCCAACGCAATTTCAGCGCTTAATACAGAGGGACTTAATGTCCACAAGAAAAGTAAAAAACACCCAAATAGAGTTTGTTTAAGTTTGTTCATCGGCTTATTTAGTTAAAGGGCCATAGATCATTTTTACAGCTATGAAGAAAATGCTAATGCTGTCAATCTTAGTCGATAGTTGGATTTGTAGGTTAACTTTATGGCTACATTTAGTTTTTTACAATCAGTTAGGCTAAATTAGTCGGATATACCATACCTTATGATGCTATTTTAGTCTCAAAGTCCAAACTGCGGCATGAAATTCAAGATACACCTTAATACTGACTTATTTTTGCTGGGATCCTATGCAGCCTCTATTGATGATTTTAGCCGCACAACTCCTAATTGCCAGCGGTAACCTATTGGTTAAGTTGCTTGAAACCAATGCGCCTGTTTTTCAACTGGTGCTCTACAGGCAATTATTTGCCACTCTGCTTGTACTGCCTTTTGTGTGGCACTTACAGGGTAATCTTAAACTGAGTCCTTTTTACAAAGTGCATCTCGCCCGCGCACTATTGATTGGACTGGGCAACGCCATTTTTATGCTCGCTATTTTGCATCTTCCGCTCGCAACAGTAACAGCCGTGATTTATACCTCACCCCTGTTACTGCTAATACTATCGGCCATTTTTTTAAATGAACGTATTGGTTATCGACGCACGGTCGCAGGTCTTATCGGCTTTAGCGGCATTTTGCTTATCAGCCAACCAACAGAATTTAACCTGTACATAGGTTTAGCCTTTTTCGGTGCCATGACATCAGCGTTGAATAGTTTGATTTTAAAGGCCTATTCGACCCATGAACATCCTTTTTCCATGCTCTTTTGGTCTAATGCCTTTGCGATGATATTTCTGATACCTGCGACCTTATACGAAGGCGCCGAATTTAATTTACCAGTGGCGCAAGTGGGACTGACTTTGGGACTATTTTACATTGCCATGACCTATCTCATCATCCATGCCTATCGACGTGCCGATGCGAGCCAAATGGCACCAGTAGAATATACAGGATTGATTTTTGCAGCCTTGTTAGGCTGGTGGATACTCGATGAAGAACTCAGCCTAGTGATTTTAATCGGTATTGGATTAGTCATTTTCTCATCCATATTGCCAAGCTACAGTGAGCTAAAGGCGAAATGGAAAAGCCGGCGAAGTTAACCTCGGCCGGCTCTTTAATTCGACATCACGATCGCAATATAGCTAAATCAATATGCCTTGTGCTTAGAAACGGAATTTACCGCCAATATACACACCATCTTCGAAAGTAAAATTGCGAGCATCATCGTATTCGAAGGCAATCTTGCGGTAACCAACATAAAGTGCCATGTTTGGCGTTATACGGTATTGCACTTTTGAGTCTAATTCATAATGACCATCAACATTGCCAAATGACAATACAGACGGTGCATAGTAAGCCGCGGCGTGCAGTGAAATATTGGGTCCCATTGATAGTGCATAACGACCACCAACAGAAACGGCACTGCCATTGGGTGAATAGTCAGACCAAAGCTGGCTTAACTGAGCACCGACCTCAAAGTGATGCACACCCGCATCATGAGTCATGTGCATTGCACCTTGAGCGATATGGCCGCCTTCATCCGCATAGATATAACCCAAAACCGCGTTAGTATCTTTGTTCAATTGCAGTTCTAACTCAGTTGAAACCACATTGTTGTTCAACCCAAGATTAAATTCTGACGCATTCACTTGCAGCGCTGCTGCACTCAATAATAAGACACTTGCTACTCTGAACTTAGCCATAAAAAAACACCTCAATAATGACTGTGGGTAATAGCCGCGGATCATACCGAATAAATAAAGAAAATCAGCCTATTTGCGTATAAAGAGGGATTATTTGCGAGGAATATACAAATATAAAACAAGATTAAAACACATTAAGATCTAAGTATTTTCACTTACAACACAATTAGACCGCAGGAGTACGATCGCCAACTAAAGACTGCATTATCGCTTCAGCATCGACACTAGCGCTTAAAGCTAAGTAATACCAACCCACAGTATTTCCTGTGCCACGGATACTCAAATAATTACGCCAAAACTGAAAACCTGCCTTCAATAAATTAGCTTGACTCGACGTGTTCTCGGCGCGAATTGTGGCGTATAAAATCAATATCCCTAAAGCCTTAGCCACTTCGATACGTTTTTGCGTTAAACCTTGAGCTATGCCTTGACGCCGATAATAGGGCGACACCACCAGATAACCCAGTTCACCGACAGTGCCTTTATCGACAGTGCCTTTACCGGCTTTTATCGCGGCGCAACCGACAATCTCACCCTCGATAGTTTTCGCTAAGATCACCGCACGAGAATGGAAAAAAACCTGATGATCCAACGGATGAGCATTATCATCACGTCCATCAATTAATTGTGCCGCCAGCGCTAATTCTTCCGGCTTTTCACCTATAACAAACTGAATGTTATTCATATCCAGATTAAACCGTTAATGTTGCCAACATACGGTGAATGCACACCAAATTGCCGTGCATTCATCTTCCAAACTCACCCAAGAACCTACGCTACAGATATAACAACGTCGCCATACCTAAGAAAGTAAAGAAACCCACCACATCGGTCACAGTCGTTAAGATCACTGAACCCGATAACGCCGCATCTTGATTAAACTTCTGCAACACCATAGGCACTATCACCCCAGCAATAGCGGCAACGGCCATATTAATCAATATCGCACAGCCAATCACTATACCTATCGTCGCTTCACCGAACCACCAGCCAGAGACTAAACCTATCACTATCGCCCACAAAAATCCGTTAACTATGCCAATGCCGAGTTCGTTTTTCATTAGCGAAAACAAGTTACCCGCCGAAATCTGTCCCATGGCCATGCCACGGATCATTAGCGTTAGAGACTGGCTCCCCGCGATACCGCCCATAGAAGCGACAATCGGCATCAACACAGCTAATGCAACCACTTGCGATAGGACATTTTCAAATAAACCAATGGTCGCTGAGGCAAGGAAAGCCGTCAGTAAATTGATCCCAAGCCATACTGCACGGCGCTGAGCACCTTTCATAATAGGGGCGAACAAGTCGTCGGATTCATCCATACCCGCTGTTGCCATCAACTGCGCCTCATAATGCTCACGCACTAATGCCGTTGCGGTTCGTAGCGTCACTCGGCCGATTAACTCTCCGGACTCATCAATCACAGGCAATTCAATTTCGCGGCTGTGCTCTATCGCTTCGGCCGCTTCCAAAAGACTCGTATCGGCGGATAACGCACGGCAGTCCTCAGACAAAAGTGAAATCAATAATTCATCGGGATTATGTTTAAAAATATCATAACGACGAACAGTACCTTGATACTTATCCAGATCATCAACGATAAACAAATTGTCGTTACAGTCGAGCTCGATACGGCGAAAGAAGCGCTGAGCTTGAGCAACTGTCGCCTTATCACTGAGCACCAACATTTGATGATCGGTATAACGGCCGATTTCATTCTCAGAGTATTGATCATAAAGTTCGAATCGTTGTCGCTGACGCTCTCCCATCTGAGCCAAGGCACGATCGGTAAAACTTTCAGGAAGATAATCACTCCACTCAATTAAATCTTCTGGGCTTAATTGTGCAAATAACAGATCCACTTCATTGTCAGGCATCCGCTTCAGGATCCCCATACGTGGATCGGCACGCATTAGGCTCAGCACAGTCACTCTGTCAGCAAATTCAACTTGCTGCCAACGCTCGTAACGCTCATCCAAGGGCAAGGATTCAAGCGCTAAGGCTATGGTTCCAGGTTCTGAGTCATTCAGAATTTCACTAAACACTTCAGCCTGTTCTTCGCCTTCAACTTCAGTGAGTTGTTGAACTACTTGCCCCACATCCGCTTGCATGTTTGTTTCGTATTCTGCGTCATTTTCTATCACACAGATGCCCTTTTCTTTAGCCACAAAATTGCTGTAACTATATTGATAATTAAGTAAATTAGCAAACCCACAAAATAAATTGCGCGCAATTATATTGCTGAAAATTATTTTAAGGTTTATGCTGTTTGGCTAAGATCCTACGGAGGTGAACATGACTACGAATATATACAGCCAATCAGCAACAGACATTCAAGGCAACGCGGTAAGCTTAGAGCAGTATCGGGGCAAAGTACTCTTAATCGTCAACACCGCCAGTGAATGTGGATTTACACCGCAATACAAAGGATTAGAAGCGCTATATCAAAAATACAAAGATCAAGGATTAGTGATTTTAGGCTTTCCTTGCAATCAATTTGGCGCCCAAGAAAAAGCCGATGAACAAGGCATTCAAGCCTTTTGTGAATTGAATTTTGGCGTGACGTTTCCGCTATTTTCTAAAATAGAAGTGAATGGCGAACATACCCATCCACTTTATCAATACCTTAAGAAAGCCGCTCCCGGCGTATTAGGCACTCAAGGTATTAAATGGAATTTCACTAAATTTTTAGTTAATCGCCAAGGCGAAGCAATCGAAAGATTTGCATCAACGACCAAACCCGAAGCATTAGAAAGTAAAATTGCTGCTTTGCTAAAATAATTTAATCACTATCTATTTGAAATCTTGCAGTTTATAAAAATTTAGATTTATTTTAATTTTTTTATGGAACTTTAACCGTACAAGGCCCCTCAAATGTATTGAACAGTGAATGTCTTTTTCATATTCATCATCTCCCTGGGGCTTCTAGCGCAGCCCCCTTGACCTAGGAATAGGTCATTAGGCAACCATTAGGTTGCCTTTTTTTATCCCTTTATTTTATATGTAAAATAAATGTAACAACTAAGTGTGAGCACTCAATATCTCTCAAAAACTTTTTTTGTCTTTTTTCTGATATCGGTGAACTTAATTAAAAATGGCGACTCTGAGTATAGGTAAGGATTAACGGATAAGATTAAATGCACCTTGAGAATGAAATATGTGAAGTCGCAGTTTCATGCACTCAAATGACACAGTTTCTGTTTTATCGCATTGAGTCGAATTGGTTGGTCGTTCATCATCATCTCCCTTTTGGGGCACAATAGAAAACACGCTAGCGCACTGAATTCTATTTGTATCCCGCACTGATTTCCTTGTGGCAACCTTAGGTTGCCATTTTTTTTGCTCAAATTTCAACAAGTGCTAACGCTAGCTCATAGATTAATAAATCTGGCACGCGTTTAATTTTTATCCCCATGATTTTAATGTAAAACAAATGTAACACTTAAGTGTAAGCACTCAGTATTCCCCAGAAAATGCCCCAGAAAATCTTTTTGAAACTTTTTAGGATTTTTTTCTGATATCAGTGAACTTAATTAAAAATGGCGACTCTGAATATAGGTAAGGATTAACGGATAAGATTAAATGCACCTTGAGAATGAAATATGTGAAGTCGCAGTTTCATACCCTCAAATGACACAGTTTCTGTTTTATCGCATTGAGTCGAATTGGTTGGTCGTTCATCATCATCTCCCTTTTGGGACACAATAGAAAACACGCTAGCGCATTGAATTCTATTTGTATCCCGCACTGATTTCTTTGTGGCAACCCATAGGTTGCCATTTTTTTTACCTAAATTTCTATAAGCTGAGTGATTTGTCCAATTGAACTTGAATCGAAGGATGATAGCCTGCACGCGCCTTTGTATAGATGTCTTTTAATTCAGAGTGATATCCCGCAATTTGTAACTCAGCATAGAGTGGCCGCACAAATTTACCACGTCCAATACGCACTAAATAGGCACTTAATGCCGGCAACACAGGATCATAATGATTACGAATCGCGACTCGAAACCAATCACAGGCAATTTCTACATTAGTCGATTGGGTTAATTGGAAGGTTTCATCCAGATCCATCAATTGAACTTGACTAACGACTTCAGGTAATTGGGTCAGAAAATATTGCCAATGGTGCACTCGCCAATCTTTAACGCTTAACCGACCCGCTGCCGTTCCCTGTAGAAAACACGCCAGCGCATCATCGACTTTATCTAAACTCATGGATGTTGGTCCGCAATAGCCCTCAGGTAAGCCTTCACCATAAATCCACGTTAATAGTTCAGCTTCAGTGATTTTATCTGCATGTAATTGCTGTAAAGTTTGTTTTGCGTACTCGACAAACACTTCGGTGGTAATGGCTTTAAACGCAAAATGATTCACATAAGTGAGTAAAAATTTATCAAATTCTACTCGCCCTAGCCTGCGCTCTAAATCATGGACAAACATCGAAGCCTTATCATAAGTAAAACGATTAAAGGCAAGATTAGGATCGTCCTGCTGCACATTAGCGGGTAAAGTTTGCTTATCCTTAGGCAAAGACGCTATTTCTTCTTTTAAGCGACCAAACTCTATTACCCATTCTAATTCTGCCTGTTCTTTGCCGTAGACAGCCTCGACAATACGGTTAGTAAAATAGGTCGTGAAACCTTCGTTTAACCAGAGATCACGCCAAGTCGCATTACTGACCAAATTGCCCGTCCAAGAATGCGCTAACTCATGGGCAACGGTTGACACTAAGCTTTTATCACCAGCAATGAGTGTGGGCGTTAAAAAGGCTAAACGCGGATTCTCCATTCCACCGAATGGGAAACTCGGCGGCAAGATAATCATGTCATAGCGGCCCCATACGTAAGGACCTAACAATGACTCGGCAACGTCGAGCATGTATTCAGTATCTTCAAACTCTTTTGCGGCGGCCGCTAGCATGCTCGGCTCGGTATACACGCCGCATCTTGGACCTATCGCTTGAAAGGCAATATCACCCACAGCCAAGGCCATTAAATGGGTCGGAATAGGCTGTTCCATCTCAAAGTGAAACACACCATTAAGTGGCGTATCGGGATGATTCATCGCGCTCATAACGGCGCGCATGCCTTTGGGCACTTGCACCTTAGCATCAAAAGTGATCCGCGCCTTAGGCGTATCTTGTAATGGGATCCAACTACGGGCATTGATCGGTTGCGATTGACTAAAGAGGTAAGGTAACTGTTTACCCGCGGTTTGCTCAGGCACTAGCCACTGTAATCCTTGGGCGGACGGAGAGGTTTGATAGTGAATACAAACCTGCTTGCAAAGAAATGCAGGTAAAGTGATACACAATTTTTGCCCGAGTATGGGGTCAGCTTCATTAAGCACAAAGTCGAGCGGTTCTTCATCCATTTCTGTTAATGCATTCACCCCCTTTGTAGCATTAAAGCAAGTCACAGCAAGTATGGTTAGATCTCGACTATCAAGCCAAAGCTCTGTTACATCACACTCAAGAAAATCCAAGGACAGCGTCGCTTTAGCGAAAAGACGCTGCGCGTCAAAATCCACCATGACATCCAAAGAGACATGGGTCACTTGCACTTGTTCGGTATTCGCAAAAGAATGGTAATCTCGGGTTAAATCCCAAGGGGCTACATCAGCTAACATACTCTTAGTTGGTTGCAACACTGTCGCCTCGATATTCAAGTTTTGAGCGGTATGTTCTAAATAGTGAGTTATGAATTACCTTGCGGTGGTGACGGGCTTGATAACTTATCACTAATCATTGGAAGGTATTATCGACTGCAAATTTACTCAGAGGCAAATCGTAACTGAGCTTTAAAGATCCTTAGGAACAAGTTTTTTGTAACAGTTCATCTTTGGGTGTAGGTACCGAGTTTGCAATAAGCTATCTCTAGCTTGCTGGATTTATCGGTAGTCACAGTAGAAGCAGCTAAAATTGAGACGTGCAAACTTGGCAAAAAATCGAGTCAGCCTCTTTTTATAAAAACAAAATGCAAAATTATTTAAAATATTTCGCACTTTCCCTGAACTAATTTGATGATGCTGAGTCAGATATTATGAACCGAATCTTTGTAATGAGTTTCTTCGTTCATCATCATTCTCCTTTAGATGGTTTCTAGCGCGACCGTCCCAAGATTCCGAATTGGAATTTACAGCAACCTACTTAGGTTGCTTTTTTTATGTCTTTAATTTGTTCTAAATTCGACATCATCAAACATTTAAAACCACAAAAACAAAAAGGACCTCCTGAGAGGTCCTTGATTAACAAGCCGTTTGGCTTACAAGCGAATACCTACTTGCTCTAAATCTTTAGCAACTACGCTATTAGGCACAGGTACATAACCGTCTTTTTCTACCACTTGCTGACCTTGCTTAGACAACACATAACGCAGGAATTCTTTTTCCATTGGTGCTAAGTCTTTGTTTGGTTGCTTGTTCACGTAAACGTATAAGTAACGTGATAGTGGGTAAGTACCATTAGCCGCGTTTTCAGCTGTAGCTTCGATAAACTCATTGCCTTTCTTAGCGATGGCAACAGCTTTAACACCTGCAGTTTTGTAACCGATACCTGAGTAGCCAATCGCATTCAGAGATTGAGAAACAGATTGCACAACAGAAGCTGAACCAGGTTGCTCGTTTACGTTAGCTTTAAAGTCACCTTTACAAAGCGCGTGCTCTTTAAAGTAACCGTAAGTGCCCGATACTGAGTTGCGACCGTAAAGTTGAACGTCTTTGGCAGACCAGTTACCGTCTAAGCCTAAATCGCCCCAACGTTGGATGTCACTGCTACCACATTTGTGAGTTGAAGAAAAAATGCCATCAACTTGCTCAACGTTTAAACCTTTGATTGGGTTATCTTTATGTACGAATACGGCTAAAGCATCGATAGCTACACGAATCGCAGTTGGCTTATAACCAAAATGCTTTTCGAACGCTTCAACTTCATTAGGCTTCATCTTACGGCTCATAGGACCGAACTGTGAAGTGCCTTCAGTCAACGCTGGTGGCGCAGTAGAAGAACCCGCCGCTTGGATCTGAATGTTGACGTTAGGGTACATTTGTTTAAATTCTTCTGCCCAAAGTGTCATCATGTTGGCTAAGGTATCTGACCCTACAGATGATAAGTTGCCAGATACACCGCTCGCTTTTTCATAAGTAGGCAGAGATGGATCAATCGATGCCATCGCAGTGGCAGAGAATACACCAGCGGCTGTTAGAGTAATCGCGCCGACAAGCTTTTTCAGTTTCATTATGTGCTCCAGTAGTAAGCTAACTAATTTGTAACTTAAGTTTCTTCAGACGCAGCCAGTATCAATCGCTACAATGACAATTCTATGTCCGTGATATGACACTTAAATGACAATGCACTATTTATCGCTTTTTTCTGTCATTAAATAAAGACTCAATAAACCTAGAAATAAAAACAGGCCCTAATGGCCTGTTTTTATTATTTATTGTAAATATTTCACTCACACATACTATTTCTTACGTTCGATAAGATGCAAAGGGATAATAAAGCTAAAAGTACTGCCTTTACCGACTTCACTGCTGATTTTAAGCTTACTGTGATGGTGGTTAAGCGCATGTTTTACTATCGCTAAACCTAAACCACTACCACCAGTTTGCCTTGAGCGCGCACTGTCTACCCGATAAAAGCGTTCCGTTAATCGACCAATATGCTGAGCCGCAATACCTTCACCCGTATCCGTTACGCTAAAGATGGCACCCGTAGCCACACTGCACCACTGCACTGTAATTTTCCCGCCAGGTTCTGTGTAACGAATCGCATTAGAAATCAAGTTAGAACAGGCACTTCTCAGCTGCAATTCATTGCCGTGAGAATCAAGTCCAGGCTCACAATAGAAACTCAATTCATACTTATCTTGTGCCAGCGCCTTAGCTTCCTCCTTGAGCACCTCCATCAACTGCGTCATATTCACAGTGTTTTCGAGGTTAATATCCGCCGCATCTTCAATTCGCGATAACATCAATAGCTGTTCGACCATAGATTGCATTCGTCGTGTCTGCTGCTGCATCAATGCTAACGGCTTGACGTTCATCGAATCAGGCTCAGCCATGCTTTGCATCATTTCGAGGTAACCCTGTAGCACAGTGAGCGGCGTTTTTAATTCATGCGACACATTCGCGACAAACTCTTTTCGCATTCCCTCAAGCTGACGTATACGAGTGATATCCCGCGCAATTAACAGTAACTGCCTGTCACCGTAAGCCATTATACGGATTTCAAGCAAACGCCTATCCGATACCGGCGAAGGTAACTCCAGCGGCTCTTTGTATTGTGCGGATTTAATGTAAGCAGAAAAATCAGGATGACGGATTAAATTATCGATTCGTTGACCATTATCCTGTGGCCACACAAAACCGAGAATGAGTTGCGCTAACTTGTTGCACCATAAAATATTATGCTCTGAATCAAGCACGACAGCGGCATCGGGTAACGCCTCAGCACCTTGACGAAATCGTGCCAGCAGTGCGGCCAGTTGACCGACACGTCGACGATTCTTCCCTTGAAGGCGATAAATACCGTTAAATACACCTTCCCAGCTCCCACTGCCCTGCGGCGGCGTAAGTTTCCTATCCCGCCATAACCAAAAGTTAAGCCGTGATAATTGTCGGTAATGCCAGCAAACTAACCCTAGCGTGCCGATAAAGAGTATCCAGAGAAGTTTCCCTACCAATAAACCTATTAGCGCGCAAAGCAGTAGATATAAACCTAAGCGCGTAAACAACCGATACCCTGAATAAGAGTCAGACATAAATAAACCCAAACATCAGGCTAAATAAGAGGAGCACAAGATAGCGTAAAAGCTAACTTGTGCCTAACAGTTATTCAGCACTAAATGCGTGTAGAGAAACGATAACCAGCGCCACGAACCGTTTGGATCAAGCGGTCATGACCAGACTCTTCAACGGCTTTACGAAGGCGTCTGATATGCACGTCAACGGTTCTGTCTTCAACATACACATTGGTGCCCCACACATTATCGAGCAGCTGTTCACGGCTGTAAACACGCTCAGGATGGGTCATGAAAAAGTGTAATAAACGAAATTCGGTTGGGCCCATATCTAATACAGTTTCACCCACACTCACCCTGTGACTCACAGGATCGAGCATTAAGCCCTGTACATCAATGGTTTCTTCTAAACGAGTCGGTGCACTACGACGCAATACGGCTTTAATACGTGCGACCAGCTCTTTAGGGGAAAAAGGTTTAGTGATGTAATCATCGGCGCCAACTTCGAGGCCTTTGACTTTATCTTCCTCTTCACCGCGGGCGGTTAACATAATGATCGGAATTTGGCGCGTAAACTCATCTTGCTTTAAGCGTTTCGCCAATTGAATACCACTTCCGCCAGGAAACATCCAATCCAATAAAATCAGATCGGGGTAAGGCTCCTTTAGCAGCGCAATGGCCGAATCAAAATCTTCCGCCGCAGAGGTTGTAAACCCATGCTGTTCCATTACAAAAGTCAGCATCTCGCGGATGGCCAACTCGTCTTCTACTATCAATATCCTTGCAGTCATAAGTGATTTTCTGTCAGTGAATGTCAACACGGCTATTATTAGTCATTTTTATTACAGATTTATGAATAAGTGCGCCGCTTGAGCCATATAGTAGTAATATTTGTCATAATAAGTTTATATAACTGTTTGTTTATAGCAATAAAAAAGGAGGCTATATGCCTCCTTAATTGAGCTTTAATGCTAGATTTAGAATTTGTGTTCTAAGCCAACACCAATGTATTTGTCATCATCTGTAGACGCTTCTAACGAACGGTTCGTGTAGAAAGCGAATAGTTTAGTTGGCTTACCTAAGCTGTAGTCTGCACCTACCGACCATGAATCACCAAGTTCTTCCATATCTTGGAACTGAGCTTTTAAAGTAACAGCATCGATATCATAGGCAGCGCTTAATAGATAGCCGTTAGCACTTTCTGCAGTGACTTCAACTGGCATCGACGTTGCAGAATCAAATTTATAGGTTTGCTCTTGTTGCTGGTACATACCACCCAGTTTAATACTGGCTAACTTAGCTTGTAAGCTGGCACGAACAATCTCATATCCAGACACATCTGAGTCATAGGCAAGAGATGCATAAACTGGCGTTTTCTTCAGTTTCGCATCACCATACATGGCCGCTAAGCTAAAACCATCTTGAGCAAATTGACCTTTTACATCATTTCCTTCGGCAATATAGGTAACACCGAATACAAAATCACCAAAGGAAGGCGTAAGGTAAGTCGCCGTTTGAGCAGCGCGAACTTCACCCTTGAACAGCTTACCTAAGTCACCTGAAAGGTCGTTAAACTGATCAACATCACCTTGAGAAATTTTCAACAAGGTATCATTACGACCCACAGAGAACGAACCAAATGCGCCTTTCAAACCAACAAATTGGTTACGTGCAGTAAAGTTATCGCTTGATGCTGCACCTGTATCAACTTGATATTCCACTGTGTAGAAAGCTTCCAGCGAGCTAGACAGTGCAAAATCACCCTTCACACCAAAACGAGAAGCATTACTTTGAATAGTTGTTGTAGCATCACCTTTCTCATCATTTGATTGAGCAGTGACATTCAACTTACCATAAACAGTCAGTGGCTCAGCGGCATTAGCTGAAGCCAGAGTTGCAGAAGCTAGCGCAGAAGCAAGTAGAGTTTTACAAAAAACGTTCATCATTTAATCCTTTCGACGTTATGTTCGTCTTGGTTATTGGTTTGGAACGACCGAAAGTTTGCAATGAATGTGTTTCAATTTTATTTCAATTGTGACCATTAACGTTGGCGTGCAAAAAAGCTGACGCGAAGCCAGGCATAAAACCCAGTAAAAATGCAGGCTGCAGCTAAGCTAATTATTATGTTACAGTTTAATGAATTCTGATCTTCCGTTAAAAATCAGCTATTGAACACAGGTTTACCCCGTCCAAACTATGCCGTAAACTGCCACTTTAATTTTCAATGAGCGCCTCTTATGTGGTTTAAAAATCTTACTCTTTATCGTTTCAATAAACCTTTTGCCGTCGAAACCGAAGCGCTAGAAACTGCGTTGGCCGATTTCACTTTCTCCCCCTGCTCAAGCCAAGATGTCAGTAAATTTGGTTTCTCAAATGCGTTAGGCAAAAAAGGCAGTTCTTTGGTCCATAGCGCTGACAATCGCCATCTGATCTGCGTGACTAAAGAAGAGAAAATTCTGCCAGGCCAAGTCATCAAAGAAGCCTTAGAAGAAAAAGTGGCTCTCATTGAAGATGAAGAAAATCGTAAACTGGCGAAAAAAGAAAAAGATGCGCTAAAAGATGAAATCATCACTAGCCTACTGCCACGCGCTTTTTCGCGTCGAAGCCAAACCCACGCCTTGATTTTGCCTGAGCTAGAAATGATCCTCGTTGATAGTTCAAGTGCCACTAAGGCCGAAGAATTATTAGCGTTATTACGTAAAGCTCTCGGCAGTTTACCTGTGATCCCACTGAGCTTTAAAGCGCCAGTCGAATCCAATTTAACTGAATGGTTAAAACTTGGCAGCGCGCCATTACCCTTTGAAATGCAAGACGAAGCCGAGCTCAAATCTGAAGCTGATGAAGGCGGAATTGTGCGCTTTAAGCAGCAGGATTTGAAAGAAGACGAAGTGTTAGCTCACTTAGCAACAGGTAAGCAAGTACACAAGTTAGCGCTGCATTTCGGCCAATCGATTGCACTATTATTGCAATCAGATGCCAGCGTGAAGCGCCTTAAATTCTCTGAAGAATTTAGAGCAGGGAACGATGAAGTAGGCACTGACGATCCTATGGCTCGTTTAGATGCAGACTTTGCCCTAATGGGCAGCGAGTTAGTCGCCTTGATGCATGCACTCGTGGCCGCCCTTGGTGGACTCGAAGACGCACAAGTTTAAGCAAAACTCGTTAAGCAGACGAGATCTGCAACTCGCTTGTTAGACTGAGCCGTACAAGATAAGAAAAGGCGCCCCCATCAAAATAATGGTTGCGCCTTTTTTATGACGATTTTACTTTAGGTGGCTTTAAGACAAAGGCATTTAGATGCTAAATATGAAGCCCTAACCACATTAAGCTTTAGTCGCTAACTCGCCTTTATTGTCAAACGGCCAATCAATACCTAACCAAGTCTTGAAGAAAGCTTTTTGCTGTTTAGTCGCTTTTGCATCCCCCTTGAGCACTAGCTTACCGCTTTGTTGCTCGCCAAGGGTGAGCTGTACTTGCTTGATTTTATCGTTGCTAAATAATGTCACCTCTACACTATCGCCAACCTTAAAGTCTTTGATGCGCTTATAGAAACCCGCAGCAGTCACCTTGAGACCATTAATCGCTAATACTTCATCCCCCGCAACTATGCCTGCTTGCCAAGCAGGACCATTACGCAACACTTGGTCTAACACTAAAGAGCCATGGGTACTGCTAAAGGTCATTCCCGCAAATGCCTCAGCTTTTGAATCTTTACCATAGGACAGATTTAACCCTGCCTGTGATAATAATTCTGGGAAATCTAAACTCATGGGACTATTCACATTGGCTTGCCACCAAGACGCATAATCTTTGCCGGATAAGTCTTTAAGAATGTACTGAACATCACTAACACCATAGCCTTTTGGTACGCGATGATCTTGATATAAACGACGGTGCACATCGCGATATGAATACTTAAGCTCGGAGTCTTGCAGCAATGAAAAATCTAAGGCTAAAGAGGTTAAGTAGCCCTCTGAGTAAATATTTACACTGTGGTTAATGGCATAATCGCCACCGATACTGCTCCACTCCCCTGCACTCGCCTCTGCCACAGATTGAGTTTCACGACCCGGATTGAGTTGGTTTTTCTCGACGCGCTTGGCTAAATCTTCGAGGAACTCTTTAACTGTTATCACTCCAGCCCGCAACAGCAACTGATCTTGAAAATAACTGGTAGAACCTTCAGCCATCCACAGTAATTCCGTCATGTTTTCATGTTGATAATCGTAGGGAACTAATCCCTCGGGGCGATAAGCCTTCACGTTCCAGGTATGGATAAACTCATGGGATGCCGTGCTAATAAAGCGCAGGTAGTCCTTGCGTTCACGGAAACTAAAGCGCGGCAGCTGAATGACAGTAGAATTTAAATGCTCTGTCGCGCCACTGGCACCACTCGTTGCATGCACCATATAAACGTAACGATCAAAAGGATAATCATCCCAAATCACCTTAGTTTGACCGCTTAAGGCTTTAAGATCTTTTACTATTTTATCCGTGTCATAGTTACCTTCACCCCAAAACACCAATTCATAGTTTTTACCATTAGCACTAAATTGTTTATGGGTACTCACACCAGTTTCAATCGGGGAGTCGATCAACACATCATAATTAGGGGCAATAAAGGAATGAGCGGCCTTACCCGATGACATCCCAGAGTAACTTTGCCAATTTTTAGGTACTTTTAATTCTACGGATATTGGTTCAGAGCGAAATTGCGGACTGTACATGAACACACCGCTAGCATCTAAATAGGCATGGCTCGCGTCAATATGGCGCACCCTTTGGCCTAATTCATTAGCATACAATTGATAACTGACGGTAACACGGGTTGGCTGCGTGAGCGCCACTTGCCATTCACCGCTCGCGGTGCGCTTCCATTGCAGTTCATGACCTTGACTATCTTTAGCACTAAATAAGCGCACACCATCGGCCAAAGGCAATACTTGATATTTGCCCGTCCGCCACACAGGGAGATTCACCGTAAAATCGTTCGTCTTCACTTCAGGAAAAGTGACACTCACTTGGGCAATATGGTGTTCGGGTTTAATAAGGTCGATTTGGTATTTCACATCGGCCAATACTTGACCCGAAAATAATGCGCTCAATATCAAGATTGATAGTCTGTTGGGTTTCACTCTTGCTTCCTTCTGTTATTATGCTTCTTATGATTTTTCCAAGTATAACAAGTCGATGTAGCATCCTCATTAGGCGCTAACAAAAGCTAACAAAATAAGTTCCTTGACTAAAGGAATGAGGAATCACAGTTCAAATGCAAAAACTCACGGTTATTTTATTTACTCTGTTGCTGTCACTGCCTTTTACAGTCCAAAGCCGAGATCTCGAAGCGGATGAGGTTGAGTTAAGAGAATCACCGCAGCAAATGTATGATGCGCTCAACAAAACAATTTCCTTTCCCCTCGCTTTTCAAAACCGTGACCAATTTGAGCGCGCAGCCCAAGAGCAAGGCTACAATCCACTCGAATTTGAACAGATTTTGTATTTACTGGCCCGCCTCAATATGGAGCCAAACGTTAAAACCAAGGTCGATTTTCAAAACGCAAAAAGCTTGATTGAACTCCTATCGACTGCGGCGCAATCGCCCTACGAACTTGCAATGGTCGCCATGTTAAATGGCCGTTACCTTGGCCGTACGGAACAGAAATATCAAGAAGCGATAGGTCTTTATAATGAAGCGCTCACCCGCATCAACGACAGCTATGACATCGAAGCATTAATTCTTAAACACAATATTCATGAACATCTAGGTGGCTTACATTTATTGATCCGCCAGGAAGTGCCTGCACTGATGCACTTCCACACATACCGCGACATTGCCTATAAACTCAGAAACGATTACTTAATCGCGGCGGCTGAAGCGAGGCTTGGCTTTTATTACAATTTTAATCAGCAGCTTACAAAATCACTACAGCATTATAGTGAAGCGATTCGGATCTCCAATCGTTCTAATTACCCTTCAATGAAAACCAATCTGCAATTGCAACTTTCTAAGGTATACCGTGACTTAAAGCAGTGGGATGAAGCGCTTAAAAACGCTCATGAAGCCGCGGCTGGCTTTAAAAAGATGGGCAATGACACTTATCTTTCAAGTTGTATGACAGTGATCGCTATGGTCTATGGCGAACAAGGGGATTGGCATAAAGCGATTGATTACTACCTAAATGCCCAGCAATTAGATGCAAAACGCGGTAACTACATCGCACAGGGGCTTAATTTCCATAATTTAGGACAAGCCTACTCAAATATTAAAGACAATGTTAACGCCCTAAAATATTTACTGATGGCCAATCAAATATTCAAAGAAAAACAAAGCCATCACTATCAAGTTTATAACGAACTCTTAATTGGTGAAATCGCCCAAACCAACCAAGATTGGCCGCTGATGATGGCCCATGCCGATATCGCATTAGCACTCGCGGTCGATTTAAAACTGGTCGATGAACAAAAATCCGCACTCACCCTTATCGCCTCGGCGGCGCAAAAATTAGGTGAATTATCAAAAACCATCGATGCCCAAGCCCGTATCATTGAGCTAGGTAAAAAGCCAGCTGAGACAGATAAAGACTCCCCAGTGTCGGCCTCTGCCCTTGCAGAGCAACAACTTAAACTTGAGCTCAACATGCTACAGGGAAAACTCGTTGAGACAGTGAAAGAAAGCAACAACACTCACACGCTACTGCTCATTTGCAGCCTTATTGCCGGACTCTTGCTGCTCGTGATTATTTTCATGCTACAAAATCGTCGCAAAATAACAGCTAAAAACGCGGCATTAACTCAATTAACGCTACAGGAACCCTTCACTCACAATTTAGGATATGCCGCATTATTAGCACATTTAAGCCATAATCAAAGTCAGGAATCCACAACGGCACTCGCGATTATCGCCTTCCCCACCCAACTTACGGCGGATCTGGACTATGGCCAATATTTTAGTGATGCAGTAACAGCGCAAATTGCCAATCATCTAACGGATGCACTCGCAGCATCTGTTTATGTGGTACGCCAAGGGGTATTTGCGGTTCGTTTCACGCAACCTATTGAGCCGACACAAATACTCAGCCAAGTACGCCTGAAACTCGATCAACAGCAAATCACACATCATTTCCGTCTTGGCTTTGCGCATTTGCCACTTTTAGCGAAATCAGAAATTAAAATGGCCGCGAAATTAAAATTTGAAACAGTGCAGATGGCGCTTGCCTGTGCCCGTAGTTTAGGTGGTAATAACGACTATTATGTCGCTCTCAGAGCCCTCGACTTTGTTCCTTTGAGCTTATTTGCAAACCCGTTATTTTTGCACCTTGAAAAAGGCATTGAGCGTGGATTAATCAGATTAGAGACCAACGGCAATAAAGAGGATATTCGCTGGCCTTGCTGGGAAAATAACCAAGATAGGCAATTACTGGAAAATATTTGATCAATATCGGTAATTAATCACAGAGTCACTGGTAAATCGCATTTGCACTCTACGCCCAGTGTTATAACATTAGTATCATATGAGTTAACAGCTAATCTGGACATAGGATGGTCATGTTTTTTAGCCTTGCAGAGTTAGGACAATACTCAGGATGAAGGATTCAAGCGCTACAGTTTCACAACTTGCCTTGCTGCAACAGAAACTCCATTCGGCCAAACTTGCCCTTGATGAAGTTAATGAAGATAGAAATGCAAAGTTACAGACATTACTCCAATTTATTGGTCACTTAAGCCTCGCCTGTAAAGGGCAAAATCTTGAGCTGGATAATAAACTCGCCAAACTTCGCCATAACTTAAATACGTTTGAGCGAGTCGATGAGGCATTGCCAGAATTAGTTGATGTCGAGCGCCTGCTAAAAGGCCAATATCACCATGTGATGG
The DNA here is from genome assembly GCF_025654245.1 of Shewanella sp. SM29. Taxonomy (NCBI): domain Bacteria; kingdom Pseudomonadati; phylum Pseudomonadota; class Gammaproteobacteria; order Alteromonadales; family Shewanellaceae; genus Shewanella; species Shewanella sp. SM29. Next base: position 77,447 of record NZ_JAKKRN010000003.1, on the reverse strand, counting down.
TACAACTCGAAGAGAGTCGTACTGGTTTGTCACAGGTGATCCGTCAGATCCAACGCGTTAACTCTGCACCTGAAAAGCTCAAAAAAGAAGTCAATTACTTCAAGCAAGATCTGGCTAAACCTTTTCATACTGTGTGGGAATATATACCTAAAGTTAAGCAAATCATTGGCTTCTACGAAACCATATTACAGCTACAATTTAGCGAATCTGAAAAACTTGATGTCTTACCAAAGCACAGGCAACTAGCCCATGAGCTGGCGCAGATGATTTCGGAAATCGAGTTCCGTAAAGATCAACGTGACCAAGTATTAGTGATCAAAGAAGTACTCTCTTCTGAGATTGAAGTTGATAGCTTGCTCGAAGCCTACCAAACCATTTTAGCATTATTGCTTGATAACATCGCCCGCGAGAAATCGGCATCCCAAGAGTTTTTGTTTGCACTCAATGATGCCTTAACCGCGGTGCGTGAGGTGGTGAGCGAATCTTACAATCACAATCAACGTAGCTTCCAATTAAAAACCCAGCTAAATCGTGAGATTAACACCCGCGTCGACAACGCCGGTGAAATCATTATCGATGTGGAAGACGTCGTTGACCTTAAAGCTCAACTAACAGAGCAACTTAACTCTATCCGCTCGGCATTAGCCCGTAAAGAAGCCCTAGAGCAAAGAGAGCAAGCTCTGCTGCGCAAGTCGATGGAGACAATGCGCAAAGAGCTTAATGAGTTAAGTAGTGAGGCTAACACCTACAAAGAGCGTTTGTTTGAACAACAAAAACTCAACTTACTCGACAGCTTAACTCAATTGCCTAACCGTGCTGCATTAGAAGAGCGCATGGAGCTAGAATACCGTAACTATCAACGGCATAAGTCCCCGTTGTGGGTTGCCGTTGCCGATATCGATCACTTCAAAACCATCAACGACAGTTTTGGCCACAGCACAGGTGATAAAACCTTACAAGTTATAGCAATGGCATTGAAAAACTCCCTGCGAGATACAGAATTTGTAGCCCGCTATGGCGGCGAAGAATTTGTACTGCTATTACCTGATGTGGCCCCTGCTGATATCGCTCAACTTTTAAACAGAGTGCGCGAGAAAGTAAAAAATATTCCATTTAAATTTAAAAATCAGAGAATTACAGTTACAGTATCTATAGGGGCTGCGCAAGTTATGGGAAGTGAACTCATACATGAGACCTTTGAACGCGCCGATGCAGCACTCTACAAAGCGAAACACGAAAGCAGAGACAGGGTTGTGATTGACGTATAATTAAGCCCCACTATACGCCTCCTCTAATCACTCCTGTCATGACGAAGGAGTGGTAAATGATAGTAAAAGTCAGCCCAAAAGGCAGCATGGATCAGCTTTCGCAACTTGAAGTTGATCGACTCAAAAATAGTGCCAAAAGTGCCCTATACCAACTGTACCGCAACTGCTCCTTAGCAGTGCTTGCCGCGGGTTTAAAAACCGACAACTCTAAAGCCCTATTCGAGCAATACCATGATTTCGACATCAACGTTTTACAACGGGAGCGTGGGGTAAAATTAGAACTGATCAATCCCCCCGAACAAGCCTTTGTCGATGGTCAAATTATCACGGGAATTCAAGAGCATCTGTTCTCAGTCTTACGCGATATCCTTTATATCAGTGATAGATATGACTCACTAAAACACATTAATCTGACCAATGCCCACCATATCACCAATGTGGTGTTTGATATTCTGCGTAATGCACGGGCGATAGCACCGATGAAAGACCCTAATGTGGTCGTCTGTTGGGGCGGACACAGTATTAATGCCATCGAATACCAGTACACACGTGAGGTAGGTTATCAACTTGGCCTGAGGGAATTAGATATTTGTACAGGCTGTGGTCCTGGTGCGATGGAAGGTCCGATGAAAGGTGCGGCGATAGGTCATGCCAAACAACGGATTAAAAATGCACGATATATTGGTTTAACTGAACCAAGTATTATTGCCGCCGAGCCACCGAATCAAATAGTCAATGAACTGGTGATCTTACCCGATATTGAAAAGCGCCTCGAAGCTTTCGTGCGCTTAGGCCACGGCATTATTATCTTCCCTGGCGGTGCTGGCACGGCTGAAGAATTGCTCTATATATTGGGTATTTTACTTAACGAAGAAAACCAACAAACGCCTTTCCCCCTGATACTCACAGGCCCAACGGAGAGCGCAGATTACTTCATTAAGATTGATGAGTTTATTGCCTCAACCTTAGGACCCGAAGCTCAGAAAAAGTACCAAATTATCATTGATAATCCCACTGAAGTGGCACGCATCATGAAGCAAGGAATGGAGCAAGTAAAAGCCTATCGCCGCTCAACGGGTGATGCTTACCAATATCAGTGGGCACTGAAGATTGAGTCTGAGTTTCAGTTACCTTTTATCCCAAGCCACGAAGTAATGGCAAACTTAGATCTACACTTCCAAACCAATAAAGCCGAACTTGCCGCCAACCTCCGTAAAGCGTTTTCAGGTATAGTGGCGGGTAACGTCAAGTCGGAAACAATCAAGCACATAGAGCGTGATGGACCCTTCCAATTAAAAGGCGATCCTAAGCTCATGGATATGATGGATAAACTCTTAAGTGCATTTGTACAGCAACAAAGAATGAAGCTTCCAGGAAGCGCCTATATTCCTTGCTATCAAATAGTGAAATAGAGAGCGAAGCAACAACACCCCATGAACAAGTTTTTAATCATCGATGGTCTCAACTTGGTTCGCCGCATCTATGCGGCGATCCCCGATGAATCCGATATGCAAAGCCTCACAGAGCGCGTCAGTTTGGCGTGCACTAAACTGCTGCGTGTGCATCGCCCAACCCATGTAGCTATCGTGTGGGATGGGGATGAAGTCTCATGGCGTAAACAGCTTTACCCCGATTATAAGAAAGGCCGTAAACCTATGCCGGAGCCGCTGGCAAAAGGCCTTGCTGCGCTGCAAGATCACTTAACCATGATGAACATTAGCTCTATTTATGCGGCGGCTGAAGCTGATGATGTGATTGCCACTCTAGCGATAAAAACCGCCAAAGCGCAGGGTGAAGCCATTATAGTGTCCACCGACAAAGGTTTTAGTCAGCTTAATCATCGCCAAATCAGCCAGTGGGATCACTTTAATCAGCAGTACTTAGATATCGCTGCATTGGAACAAAAACTCGGTGTCGAACGCAGTCAATTTCTCGACTTGATGGCATTAGCGGGCGACAGCGGTAATAAAATTCCTGGTATTGCGGGCATAGGCCCTAAGTCGGCTGCCGAATTATTGAAAACCTTTAGAAGCTTACCAACCTTGTTTTCATCGCTATCTAACTTAGGCGCTAAACAAGCCAAAAAACTTGCCGAAGGTAAGGAGATGGCAAGACTCAGCTATAAGCTCGCACAGTTACAAACAGACCTGCCACTCAATATTAATTTAAAAGATTTTCGCGTGATGAACTCCTTGCCTGATAATAACTGCCTGCCTGAAAACCCAATCAATCCAGCCTAAACATCTGTTAATATAAAGTTGCAATTAACGCATTTACCTTAGAACAACAAAAGCGTATTTTATGGACGTAATAACGTGACTCATTTAATGAGGTAAAGGAATAACTGTAAATGAAATCAAAAGTTTCGGTAATCATCGGTAGCATTTTCGCCGCCTACGTCGCCTTTGTCGCTGTAGTGGTACTCGTTTATGAACCTACGCCAGATGACATGAGTTGGGAGGACAGACAATCCTATAACAGCCAAAAAATGAACGAGTTAGCGCTAGGGCAAAATATCGTTTCAGTAAAACAGTTACTAGGTAAAGCTGACTTTTCAGAGGCCAAAGCCGTAAAAGAAACCAAGCTACAGGTGCTCTTTTATCGCACTCACCATGAAAAATCAGACGGTGTGACCACGAAAGAGGAATGTACCCCACTGATTTTTAAAAATGATCAATTGATTGCTTGGGGCCAAGATACCTATAAGCAATATCTCGATGCAGATACTGACACAGCCCTCAGCTCTGCCCAAGAGACATTAACCAGTAAATAAATACGACTGACAGTTAAATAAAAACGCCACCGAATCGGTGGCGTTTTTATTTTAACAATCAACGAATTGACTCAGTTGTAAAACAACTAAGCCAATTGCCTATTCATCATCGGCCTTATACTCGACATAGGCTTCACCTTTGCTGAGCCATTCTGGCGCAGGTTTTCCCTTCAGATAATGGTCGAAATATTGCATCATGCGAATGCTGTAATCGAGCTTGTTCGGGTACTTTTTCAAGTGATGCGGCTCATCCTCGTATTGCAAGAACACCACCTCTTTACCCGCACGGCGCATGGCTAAGTACATTTCAACACCTTGTTCCCAAGGCACTGCATCGTCCTTATCACCAAACATGATCATCAAAGGCGTTTGAATACGGTCAGCATAAAATACTGGCGAGTTTTCAATGTACTTTTGCGGCGCGGCAAACAAACTTGCGCCAATACGACTCTGTCCGGTTTCATATTGGAACTGACGCGCAATACCTGTGCCGTGGCGAATACCGCTATAGGCACTGGTCATGTTCGATACTGGAGCACCTGCAACCGCCGCCTTAAACATCTTAGTTTGAGTAATGGCAAACGCCGTTTGATAGCCACTCCAAGAATGACCTTGCAAACCAATAGCATCGGGATCGGCAATGCCTATCTCAATCAGCTTTTGCACGCCAGACGTGAGCGCTTGTACTGAGCTCGCCCCTGGGTAACCAATTTCAAAGCGAATGTCCGGTAGGAACACCGCATAACCATTATTGATGTACCAAGCAAAGTTAGGTCTGTGGTTAATGTTCATCTGCGGAAAGGCGTGCAGTCTATCCGTCATAAAGCGATAGTAATAAACCAGTACAGGATAGCGCTTACCCGCTTGATAATTCGTCGGCTTGATCAGCACGCCATCTAACGGTTTACCATCGCCATTTGTCCAGTGAACTAACTCGGATTGGCTCCAGTTAAAGGCTTGACGCTGCTTATCTAAATCGGTTTGCTTAACTGCATTTTGCGGTGCGCTATAGCTGGCCGTATACACGTCAGGGAATAAGTCAAAACGCTCCTTAGAAAACACGATAGTATCGCCGTCTTTACTGCGTCCCAATACTGTCAGCTTATACTCACCTTGCATCAACGTCTTCACGCCTGCTTCGCCCAAGGTGGCTTGATAAAAACCATCGGCCTTGGTTTTATCACTATAACCGTGGAGTAAAACCGTGGCGTTATAGGCAAGCTCTGCCGGCTCATCGGGATTATCGACTAAGCCCTCAAGGCGATATTGAATTTTCTGGGTACGCCCTTTACCTGCGGTTAAGGCAAAACCCGCCTTAGATTCGGTATTAAACTGCCAAACATCGTATTTGTCGTAAACCAAGAAACCCGCATCATTTTTAAGCCAAGGACCAAAACCATATCCTGGAGCACTGGATGGATAATCGTGGTCTTCATCGGCAAAACTGACCTTTAGAGATTTTGTGAGATTAGTGCGACGGTCCTGTGCAATATCATAGAGATACACATTACCTTGCTGATAATAAGCCACATACTTGCCATTTCCCGACAGCGTAGGCTCGGCATCACTCGGCTGTTGTGTCAAAAATGGCACTTTACTGCCAGTATTAATATCGACCAGATAATAATCTTGGTAGAACCCTGCCCACGTCGCCATCTTGCGATAGGGCAAATCTGAACTGGCCAACATAAAGCGTTTATGTTGTGAAATCGTCACATCTGGAACAGTTTTATCGCCAAGCTGCACCACGTTATTCGAACCTAAATGCAATACCGCAAGGTAAGTGCGTTTTTGCTCGTCCTCATATTGCTTGATTTCATTAGGCTTAATACGAGGATCATCCCCATGCCATACCTTAAGCCCACGCTGTCCAGTGACAATATTTGTATCGAACAGGTCTTTTTCTTCGGTGATCTTCTGCAAACTGAGCTGCTGACTCACCTCAGGTACGCGGCCAAAAAACAACCGTTCGCTGTCCAATGAGAAGCTTAAACTTGTGTAGCGATTCAGTTTCCACTCGGGTGACTCAGGGGGGGTACTGATTTTGCCCGACTGCAAATCGACCAGCGATAACTGATAGCTGCGGCCATAAGGTAACTCGCTGTCTTTGCCCTGCGTAAATGCAAGCCAACGACCATTTTTAGCCAGCGCTAACGCACCAATCTGTTGGCTAGGCGAATCAAAGGCAACGGTTTTTTTGTGAGTGTTTAAATCGACTAACTGCAATTGATGTTGCTTATTGGTGATATCGTTCACTGCCAGCGCGAGTCTACGGCTTGCCTTATCAAAAACATAGCCAGTAACCTGCTCGACATCAATTCGCTTTGTTTGGTCTTCTAAACTGAGCAACGTAAAACGTCGACCTTGGTCAAACTTATCGACCTTTGGCTTATCAATATTCGCAGGGCTTTGTGTGCCTGCTTCAGCGAGTTTTTCGGTAGTTTTAGGCTCAGCATCTTTTTTGGACTCTTCATCAGCCTCAAACCAAATCGCCAGATGCTTACCGTCATCACTGAACACAAATTCCTTCACACGCTCGAAGCGAGTTTGCGTGCCAGTTTGAGTATCGAGCAACACCATGTCGGACTTAAGTTTTTTCTTCGCCTTGGCATCACTCGTTTCACGCGTGAGCAAACTCGGTTTAACCACCACAGCTACATAACGACCATCGTGGTTCACCAAGGGATCTGACCCCCCCGCGATTTGATAGCTTTGCTGCGACAGGACATTTTTCACAATGACGTGACTATCCCCGCGATCGGGCGCAGACTCGACCGCGATGACTTGCCCCTTATCTGAGATAACCGGCTTTTCAAGGGATTCAAAATGCATAATGTCTGTTAGGGTGAGCGGTTTAGTGCTGGTTTCAGCCTGCACTGCTGGCAATATTCCGAGGGATAACAAAACCAGAGATGTGATAGGGATTAACTTCAATGTCTTCCTCTTTTATATATTTGTTAGACTAAAGTAGACTTTTTTAACCATTGGCTCTCCATCATGGTTAGAACCCAGTATTTTTACAAGTTATACCACATAAAAAATCGTGATATTGCTCACTATTTCCTGTGAAGTTTGACCAAAGATGGTTAAAATAATAGGCAGAAAAAATACCAAATTCATAGTCCTGCTATCCAGTTAGCACTGGGGCAGACAATTGCAGTAACGACGAACCGTGGAAGGACTTCTCCATGTCAAAAAGAACGATAACCGTAATTCCAGGTGATGGAATTGGCCCAAGTATTATTGATTCAGCCTTAAAAATTCTTGATAAAGCGGGCTGTGATTTTGAATATGAATTTGCCGATGCCGGCCTGACTGCACTTGAAAAGCAAGGCGAGTTACTGCCAGCACGCACTTTAGAACTCATTGAAAAAAACCGTATCACGCTGAAAGGGCCGCTGACGACTCCCGTTGGTGAAGGCTTTACTTCTATCAACGTAACCTTGCGTAAGAAATTCGGTCTGTATGCTAACGTACGCCCAGTACTGTCTTTCAAAGGTACCCAAGCCCGTTACGAAAATATCGATATCATCACAGTACGTGAAAACACCGAAGGCATGTATTCTGGCCATGGTCAAAAAGTGTCTGAAGATGGTTTAACGGCAGAAGCGACCAGTATCGTCACTCGCCAAGGTGCTGAGCAAATCGCCACTTTCGCCTACGAACTGGCTCGCAAAGAAAACCGTAAGAAAGTCACTATCGTGCACAAAGCTAACATTATGAAGTCAACGTCAGGCCTGTTCCTGAAAGTGGCCCGCGAAGTGAGCCTACGTTACCCAGACATCAAAACAGAAGAAATGATCGTCGATGCAACGTGCATGAAGTTAGTGATGAACCCAGAAAACTTCGATGTGATCGTGACAACCAACCTGTTCGGTGACATTTTATCGGACCTGTGTGCCGGTTTAGTGGGTGGTTTAGGTATGGCACCTGGCGCAAACATTGGCCGTGATGCTGCGATTTTCGAAGCCGTTCACGGTAGTGCGCCTGATATCGCTGGCAAAAACCTCGCAAACCCAACCTCAGTGATTTTAGCGTCTATCCAAATGCTGGAATACCTAGGTATGGCTGACAAAGCTGAGCAAATCCGTAAAGCAGTATCTGCAGTGATCGAAGAAGGCGACCGTACGACTCGCGATTTAGGCGGCACTCACGGCACGACTGACTTCACGCAAGCTGTGCTTGAGCGTCTGTGATCTCAATGCTAAGCGCGTTTAAGACGAGTCTATAACGCGCGTGTTCAAGCAAAAGCTTAAAAGAAGCAAGCGCTTGAAACTCAAATGAGTAAACACGAAAAAGCCCCAAAGTTTCCTTTGGGGCTTTTTGTTATCTAGCTTTTAAACCTGCGTGGCTTTAAACCCGCCTGACGATTACCGTTCTAGCGACAACAAGATCATCGCAGGGTTAGCACTGGAATTAATTCCACGCGGTATTAGGACGTAGCCATAAATGCACAGTCACTTCATCACGGTCGTGATAAAGATGCTTACACTGCACTTTAAAATCCGTCACACCATTCTCTTTAAGAATCGTCTGCATTGTCTCAAGAATGGCTGTCACTTCTTTATAGCGGCTCTTCATCGGTAATTTAAGGTTAAAAATCGCTTCCTTAAACCAACCGTTAATCGCCCAAGCTTCAATCAGTTCGGCAACACGCGCAGGTTTCTCAACCATGTCGCACACCAGCCAATAGATATTTTTACGTTGCGGTTCGAAACGGAAACCGTCTTCACGGTAATGTTTCACTTGGCCCGTTTCCATCAGTTTTTCATCCATAGGGCCATTATCAACTGCCGACACAAACATGCCGCGACGCACCAGTTGATAAGTCCAGCCACCAGGGCAAGCGCCCAAATCCACTGAGTTCATGCCACTGCGAATACGCTCTTCTTGCTCTTCCTTAGGCACGAATTGGCCAAAGGCTTCGTCGAGTTTCAGACTAGAACGACTCGGTGCATCCGCCGCCATTTTAAGGCGTGGAATGCCCATAAAATGTGGCGAACTGTTATTGCTATAGGAATAACCCACATAGGCACGGCCGGGGCCAATAAAACACACGTGGATAATCGGACGTTTGGGATTTTCCTGCGCGAGCAAACTGCCCGATTTTTTCAAATGCTGGCGTAAAGGCACAGTGAACTTACGGCAAAAAGCCGAGAGCTCTTTCGCTTCGTTAGTGTCAGGTGTTTCAACCCGCACCTCACCCGCTTTGCTGACGTCACTGAGCGCCGCAACGATTGGGCTTATTCTGTCATTTTCAGGCAAGTCAACTAACAAGTCGCTAGCAGCAAACATCTGGCGAGCGAAAATGAGCGAATCTAAAGGTAATTGTTTGACTAACGTATCGGCAGCGTCGTCTTCAAAACATTGGTATACAACATAAGCGTCGTTATTGTTGGCCTTAACAAAGCCACCCACATTGAGCTCACCGGCTCGCTGTTGGATTTCTGCAGCGCATTCTTTTTCAAAGCCTGCGCGGCAAAATAAAAATAGGTTTTTCATGGGGATCCCTGAGAAATCCAAGCCAAAGCATTGGCTGACTATCAATTTGGGCGCCAGTATACCAATTTCAATCCACAAATGCCCTATTTGCCTACTGCGTTGCGATTAGAGAAATAAAAAAGGCTTAGGTGCACCCTAAGCCTGTTAACTCACATAAGCATCAGTGATTAAGACTCATGACCGTCGATAACTTTGTGACGCCATACCGCGGCGGCAAATAATAACCACCCCAATAAGAAACAACCACCGCCCATAGGCGTAATAGGACCTAACCACTTAGTCCCAAACAAGGCCAATCCATATAGTGAGCCCGAAAATAGAACTATGCCTGCGACAAAGAGATATGCCGACCAGTCCAGTAAACGCGAGGTTAACCATTGGCCCGAGAAGGCAACCATGATGAGGGCAAAGGTATGGTAGAAATGATATTGCACACCTAAGTTAAAGACTTCAATTAAGTTTGGTGGCGCGACCGCTTTTAAACCATGGGCACCAAAAGCCCCTAAGGCGACGGCTAAGAATCCGCTCACGGCGGCGAGTAACAATAAACCTTTACGCATTTAACGCTCCTGCTGGAATGGGATTAACTCATTCAACATTTATTCGCTCAACATCAAGCTCACGAATAAAATCACTTGATAAATCAATAGCACGTGCAAGGTTAGCGGCTTCACTGGTGCCTGACGACTTTCTTGGGACAAAACTATGATCGCCGTCGGTTATCCAAGCCAATCCTATCTCAGCTTTCAAGGGCCAGCTTGGGATCTGCGCTTTGCCACCAAACTTATCCCGCTCACCCTGTACGACTAATACTGGGACTTGGCATTCATTCAAAGGTTCCAATCTAGGCTCGCCGCCTTTGAGTGGCACAAAAGGATAACCTAAACAAATCACCCTATCGATGCGCGCCGCTAATGCAGGATCGCAGGCTAATAGGGCCGCCATACGACCGCCCATGGATTTCCCCATTAACACCACACGTTCAACTTGTGGTTGTGAGTGGGCGATATCGAGCATCTGTGTAAAACACGCGAGCAATTTAGGCGCACGGTCCGGTGGACGCCGTTTACCATCGACGGCATTCGCCTGCATATAGGGAAAATTAAAGCGCATCACTTGGTAGCCTTTAGCCACCAGCCCCGCCGACATGGCCTGCATAAACTCAGAATCCATGTTAGCACCCGCGCCGTGGGCGAATAAAACCACAGTGCTCGCAGGCTCACCCTCTAACACAAAACTTGGCTTATCCGGGCAACAGCTCACTGCGCGACTCCTCAGCAAACATATCTAACATCCATTCGCGAAACGCGACGACCTTACCAAGCTCAGCGTGATTCTGCTGGCAAACTAAGTAGTAAGCATCTTTACTGACCAAGACTTCTTGGAATGGACACACAAGCCGCCCAGCTTTGATATCGGGGCGTGCCAGCACGCTGTAACCCAGAGCAACCCCTTGACCGTGGGCCGCCGCCTGCAATACCAAAGACGAATGACTGAAAATAGGTCCTTGATTCACATTAATATCGGTAATGCCACATTGCCTAAACCACGCCTGCCAATCGTGACGATTCATATCATGTAATAACGTGTGATACTTTAAATCGCTCGGTTTTGAGAGTGGTTTAGGACCATTGAGCAACATGGGCGAACACACGGGAATAAGCACTTCGTTTCTGAGCTTATCTGCACGTAGCCCAGGCCAATTACCTAAGCCATAATAAATAGCCACATCCACATCATCGGTTAATGAACTCGCTTCGGTATCAACGGCCTTAATTCGCACATCGATATCGGGATTTTTCTCACTGAATTTAGCCAAACGTGGCACTAGCCATTGAATCGCAAAACTGGGTGACATACTGACCGTCAGCGAACCAATCGCACTGCGGGCGAGTAATCTGTCGGTAGCATCGGCAAGCTGAATAAAGATATCTTTGATGTCGAGAAAATAGCTTTGCCCTTCTTCGGTTAATAGCAAAGAACGGTTCTTTCGACGAAATAATTTTAATCCGAGGAAATCTTCTAATGCCTTTATTTGATGGCTCACCGCAGCCTGTGTAACAAACAATTCTTCCGCTGCCCGCGTAAAGCTCAAATGCCGCGCGGCTGCCTCAAAAGCTTTAACCGCATTAAGCGGTGGTAATCGTCTCGACATAGTGATCTCAGTCTCGTTTTTTAATTAGTTTTTCTAATCCGTATTGTTACATTTAATCGTTTGTAAAGGCCAGCGTTTTTGGTTAAATTTTGCGCCAATGAAACAGCTTATCAACGAAACACCAATAGCGATGAAACATCCATAGCTATGAAATACCTAAGTTAGACAATCTCAAAGTTGATGATGGGAATGTCTGACAGCGTTAATTTGTCAGCCCGGAGGCGACTATGTTCAATTTAAAATCGGCGTTTGCGTTAATATTAGTCTCAGCACTCAGCTTTAATGCCAGTGCAAATGTACTCGTTGACGAAATCGTCATCGACACAAGCGACTTGCAAGCCAATATCACTGCAGATTTAACCGCTGCAATGAATAAAATGCACCAAGAAGTGCTACAAGAAGCCACTCTGTTGATTGCCACAGATGATGTCACATCTCATCAGCAGGTCGTTAAAGCCGAATAACCTAAACGACACTGAAATTCAGGTCACGATCAGTAAGAGCAAAGAAAAAGCCGCATTAATATGCGGCTTTTTTGTACTTGAATGGAAAATCAATCCCACTGACGATATACGGCAATGGGCAGGTTTTCGCCCGACTTATGGGCGATACACTTTCACGTTCGTGTAACCTTGCTCGATTAAATACAATGCCTGCAATTTACTCATCACCCCACGCTCACAATAGAGCAAATAAGTCTTTTGCTTATCGAGATCGGCAAACTGAGTCGCTAACTTGAAGAATGGGATGCGCTTTATCTCAATACCTTCAATTTGCAGCGGTTTGCTTTCCTCTTCTTCAGGGGCACGAATATCAATGACCACTTGGTTGGTATCGATACTGGCAACCGTTTCTGTCTCAGTAATCCGAGTATCCATTTGTTCTGCGATCTCCCTGATATCGATAGTGACAGATTGGGCGATGATCTGATCAATCAAATCCTCAGAGAACTTTTTCTCTTCCGCTTCAACCTTAGCTAATACCGCTTTTACCGTTGGCTTTTGCGAAATTACGCCGCAATATTCAGGCATTGATTTAGCAAAATCTTCGGTGCCGATTTTACGGCTCTCGTTGATAATGTCTTGCTTATCCATGGCGATTAAGGGACGTAGAATCAATAGCTCAGTACAACGGTCGATGACGTTTAAGTTGGTCAGGGTCTGGCTAGACACTTGGCCTAAACTTTCACCGGTAACTAAGGCTTGAATGCCCATACGCTCGGCGATACGCGCCGCGGTACGCATCATCATGCGTTTCAATACAACGCCCATTTGACCGTTATCGATACGCTCTAAAATCTCAGCAACCACAGGCTCAAAAGGCACAGAGATAAACTTCACTTTATGGGATTCACCGTAGGTTTTCCACAAATGGTAAGCCACTTGTTTAACACCAATTTCGTGCTGTGCGCCGCCCAGATTGAAGAAGCAGTAGTGGGTACGAGCGCCTTTTTTGATAAATTGATAGCTAGAGACGCCAGAGTCAAAACCACCCGAAATCAAGGACAATACATCTTCCTGTGTTGCCATCGGAAAACCGCCTAGACCTTCAATACGCTTAGTCACCATATAAAGATTATCGCGCTCAATCTCTAAATTAACGGTAATGTCCGGATTCTTTAAACGCACGCCCAGCGCATCAGTAAACTGGTTTAAGCCACCACCGACATAACGCTCAACTTCAATAGAATTAAAATCATGATCGCCAGTACGCTTTACTCGCACGCAGAAGGTTTTACCCGCGAGTTGGTCACGGTAAACAGGCAAGACTTGCTGATAAATATCATCAACAGATTCAAAGCTGTACTCATCCACTTGCACTACGTGTGCAATGCCAGGAATACACGCCAGACGCTCACCGAAAGCTTGTGCCAATTCAGGCTTATCCTTTGGTACCATCACCATAATGCGGTCCCATTGACGCTGCACTTTTGCATCTTCGTCAACTTTTTTAAGCACATTACGGATGTTAGTTTCGAGCATTTTGGTGAAGCGCATGCGTACAGGCTTGCTCTTCATCATGATTTCTGGATACAGCTTTACAATAAACTTCATGGGATTTCCGCGGGCAATTTTAAAACAGCAAAATTGGTTAAAAGAATAATCGGGGGATTATATACCCAAGCAACCTAAAAAGGCGAGTTTCAGCGCACATAGCCAACAGCTACACAGGCCACATTTATGGCGTATTCATTGCGTATTAATGACTCAATCACGGCAGCTAATTAGGCTGAAATAATGTCACTAAAGCCTATTCGAATGGTGTGAATTGCCCTGCTTAAAATAAGTGATTTGAGATGAATTATTAACAATAAGTCGTTGAGGGATGGTCAAGGAAACTTAGGGATTACACACTCAATGTGATTAACGTAAAGCCCAAATGGATTTAAATCAACCACAGAAATTTGATGCATAACACGTTAACTAAAAGGGAAAAGTCCACATTAGCTCAATAAAAAAGCCGCAAGATTATTGCGGCTTTAGATTGGGAGAGTATCTAAACACTTAAGGCGAATTACCGATCTGAATTTCTTCAGACTCCTTAGCTTTACCTTGCTCAATAGCAATTTCAACCCTGCGGTTACGGGCACGATTTTCCGGAGAGTCGTTAGGCACAATCGGATTGTTAGACGCCATACCAACCACTTTCATTCGATTAGAATCAAAGCCGCTGACCTGCACTAACTCATGGGCCACTGCCACGGCACGTTTGCTGGATAAATCCCAATTAGAACTATAGAGCTCATCGCTTATTTGCATATCATCCGTGTAACCTGACACTGTGATGACACCTGGCACATCTTTTAACAATTCGCCGACTGAGCGCACCACAGGTTTAAATCGAGGCTGCAGGAAACCTGAGCCAGAAGCAAATGACCCCTTCTCACGTATACGAATAATAATCTGCTGACCTAATGACTCAATTTCAATCGCTCCATCGGTGATCTCTTTATTGAGCTCCTGCGCCATCTTCTTCACTTGCTGATTGATCTTTTCTTGCGCCGCTGCTGCTTCCGCTTTAACCGCATCGGCCACTTCTTGCGCCGTTGCACTCGCTTCGCCACCCCGCTGAGAACCATTTTGCTGCTGCACGCCGCCCGCACTATCGTCTTCACCCGCTTGGAAATCCAATACAGGTTCAGTCATTTCATTCGTTTGCTGGTTAATGATTTCAATCGGAGTCGGATCGGGGCGACCGGGTCTAAATTCTAAGGCAATGACAGAAGTCCCTTTCGGGATGTCTTTAACTTCCACCTTATTTTGCACACCAAAGGCATACTTCATTGAGCCCGCGATCTGCTTAAACTTCATCACGTCCATTTCAGAAAATGATAATAACAATACGAAGAAACACATCAACAGCGACATCAAGTCGGCAAATGTTGCCAACCAGAGCGGTGCTCCGGGCGGTGGACAATTGCACTTAGCCATGGGCTACTCTCCGTCCGTTGTATCGATTTTACGATTTTTTTCAGCGAGATAATTTTTCAAAAAGCCTTCAATCACCCGCGGGTTTTGTCCGTCTTGAATCGCCAATACCGCATCCATAATAAGGTTACGATTGAGCATTTCCTCCCCCATCCTGAGCGTTAGCTTATCCGCGATAGGAAGACAAACCATGTTAGCGACCATAGCGCCGTATAATGTGGTTAACAACGCAACAGCCATCGAAGGACCAATAGATTTAGGATCCGCCATATTTGATAACATGGCCACGAGACCAACGAGTGTACCTATCATCCCCATAGCTGGCCCAACATCACCAAAGGCTCTAAATATGCCAATCCCCGTCCGATGACGTTCTTCCGTTAGAGCGATATCCTTCTCTAGAGCTGCACGCACTACTTCACCATCATGACCATCGACCAACATATCGACAGCCTTTTGCATAAAAGTATTGCTAATTTGCGCTTCTTCTAATGCCAAAAACCCCCCTTTACGGGCAGCATCCGCCATAGTCACTGACTGTTCAATCAAGTCTTCTGGTTTATCAATCTTAAATACAAAAGCTTTCAAAGCAATTTTAACGGCGCTTAAAAACTGTTTAAGAGTGAACTTCATCATTACCACGAAGAAGGACCCACCGAACACAATCAGGATCGAGGGCACATCAACGAAAATCATCAAGCCGCCACTGGTCACCATAGCGCCGAGAATAAAACCAAAGGCTCCCACAATTCCGATTATTGTTGCTAAATCCACAACGGCTCCTCAATTTTCGTAATAAACGACATAATACTTACTCTGGGTAAGCAAGAACACTCAGTTATTCTACCGAATAAGATAATCCCACCGACACACATACGAGCCTTGTTTATCCAGTTAAAAATTACCATACAAATGATGATACTATTGTCAGTTATCGGACACACACTAAGCAAGTTTAGCGACAATTTATATTTTCTGGAAAAATTTCAGTAACAAAGCGTGCTATTGAGCAAATATCTTTAGTCTGAATTTGACCCTTACGCCGCCCTGATATACCTTGTGTCCGCTAAATCAAAGGAAACCTGAACGTGGCGAAGAAACCCGAAAATCTTAGTTTTGAAGAATCCCTTGGCGAACTTGAACGCATAGTTGCCGATCTAGAACAAGGCGATATATCCCTCGATGACGCGTTAAAACAATTTGAACGTGGCATCAATCTCGTTCGAAATAGCCAAGCAAAACTCGAACAAGCCCAACAAAAAGTGGCCATTTTACTGAAACAAGACGAAAATGCGCCCCTATCCCCCTATGCCGTTGAGGGCGAATAAGCGTGTTAGTCAGTACCATTCAAGAATATCAACAACGAGTTGATGATCAATTAAAACAGCGTTTTAGTACGCTTGAAGATACAGCTCCCCAATTAAAAGCCGCTATGACTTACGGTGCCTTATTGGGAGGGAAACGCATTCGACCGTTCCTCGTATACAGTGTAGGGCGCATGTTTGGGGTCGAACTTGAAAAGTTAGATGCTTGCGCCGCAGCCATTGAATGTATCCATGCTTATTCATTAATCCACGACGATTTACCCGCCATGGACGATGACGAGCTCCGCCGTGGCCAGCCAACAGTGCATATCGCCTTTAATGAAGCGACGGCCATTTTAGCGGGGGATGCTCTGCAAACCTTAGCCTTTGAAATTGTCACCGAAGCGGTACCAGGGATCAGCAGCGAACAACATATTGCTATGGTAAGAGTATTAGCCAAAGCCTCAGGTTATCGTGGTATGTGTGGAGGCCAAGCGATAGACTTAGCCTCGACCGATAAACATATTGATCTTAACGCGTTAACTCAGCTACATAATATGAAAACTGGCGCCCTTATCAGCTGCGCTGTTGAGTTGGCTTTAATCGCCGCAAACGCGCCAAAAGATCAGTATGCTGCTATGATGGATTTTGCCCGTGCGGTAGGGCTCGCCTTCCAAGTACAAGACGATATCCTTGACATCGTAGCCACCACCGAAGAGCTAGGTAAACCGCAAGGCTCTGATACTGAATCGAATAAGAGTACGTTTCCACAACTACTTGGACTACAAGGTGCACAAGACACCGCCAAACAACTGATCCAAGAGGCACTATCAGCGCTGGCTAAATTGCCATACAATAGCCAGTTAATTGCAGACTTCGCCCGCTATATCATTGAGCGAAGAATATAATAAGAGTCGAAGTATCTCGCTATGAGTTTGGACATTTCTCAGTTTCCCGTGTTGGCGCAGGCCAACACCCCCAATGAGCTCCGCCAGCTTCCTCAGGCACTTTTACCACAAGTAGCCGATGAACTGCGCGAGTTCCTTCTTAAGTCTGTTGGCATGTCCAGCGGACATTTTGCCTCTGGGCTCGGCACAGTAGAACTCACTGTGGCACTGCACTATGTCTACAATACCCCCTTTGATCGACTGATCTGGGACGTAGGCCATCAAGCCTACCCCCATAAAATTCTCACGGGTCGACGTGACAAGATGCACACCATTCGGCAAAAAGATGGCTTACATCCTTTCCCATGGCGTGAAGAAAGTGAATACGACACTTTCAGCGTTGGCCATTCAGGCACGTCGATTAGCGCCGCGCTGGCGATGGCGATAGCTGCAGAAAAAGAAGAAGCAGGTCGTAAAGTTGTAGCTGTGATCGGCGATGGCGCTATGACTGGCGGCATGGTGTTTGAAGCCATGAACCACGCGGGCGACTTGCACAATGACATGCTCGTGGTACTGAACGACAACGAAATGTCGATTTCAGAAAATGTCGGCGCCCTCAATAATCATTTAGCACAACTGATGTCAGGCCGTTTCTACACCACACTGCGCGAAGGCGGCAAAAAAGTGTTGAAAGGTATGCCAGTCATCAAAGAAATGGCCAAGCGCACTGAGGAACACCTCAAAGGTATGGTCGTTCCTGGCACTCTATTTGAAGAGTTAGGTTTCAACTACATAGGTCCTATCGATGGCCACGATGTAGACGCTCTGGTCGAGACCATGCGCAATATGCGTAATCTGAAAGGTCCACAGGTGCTGCACATCATGACCAAAAAAGGTCGTGGTTATGAACCTGCTGAAAAAGATCCTATCGGTTGGCATGCTGTGCCTAAGTTTGACCCATCGCTATTTAAAAAACCGGCCACCAAACCCGGTTTACCGACCTTTTCTCAAGTCTTCGGTAAATGGTTGTGCGACATAGCCGAACAAGATGAGAAAGTGTTAGCGATTACTCCTGCGATGCGTGAGGGTTCTGGCATGGTGGAGTTTTCCCAGCGCTTCCCGAAACAATATTTCGATGCAGCGATTGCCGAGCAGCATGCCGTCACCTTAGCGGCGGGTTTTGCCTGCGAAGGTTTCAAACCTGTAGTCGCGATTTACTCGACTTTCCTGCAACGCGCCTATGATCAGCTTATTCACGATGTCGCACTACAACAATTGCCCGTGTTATTTGCCATTGACCGTGGCGGTATCGTCGGTGCAGATGGTCCAACCCACCAAGGTGCATTCGATTTAAGTTTTATGCGTTGTATCCCTAATATGGTGATCATGGCGCCGTCCGATGAAAACGAATGTCGTCAAATGCTCTACACTGGCTATTGCTATGATGCGGGCCCAAGTGCGGTGCGTTACCCAAGGGGTAGTGCCACGGGAGCGATGCAAGTCGAGTCCATGACTGCGTTGCCAATTGGTAAAGGTGTCATTAAGCGCATCGGTAAGCGTATTGCCATACTTAACTTTGGTACCTTGCTCGCATCGGCATTAACCGCTGCCGAAAGCTTAGATGCGACGGTTGTCGATATGCGCTTTGTGAAACCACTTGATGTTGATCTGATAAAAGAAATGGCACTAACCCATGAAGTGTTAGTCACTGTGGAGGAAAATGCCATTATAGGCGGTGCGGGTGCCGGAGTGCTTGAACAACTTCAAAAGCTAAAAATGCCTAAAGCCGTACTCCAAATTGGTTTGCCAGACGAGTTCATTAAACATGGCTCGCCAGAGGAAGTCATTCACGACTTGCAACTGGATGCCGAAGGCATACTGGCGCAAATCAATGCTTATCTGGCGCAATAGGCTGAACTTGCTTATCTCGTTAAGACGCTAAATGTTATCAATAAAAAATTCCGCCCATAAAAAAGGACTGCAATTGCAGTCCTTTTTTGTTGCTGTCTTTTATAACAGCGGCTGATCCAATAAAGCTTAAGCTTCGATATCTATCGTCGCAGTTTCTTGGTTTGGGCCACCCTGTGACACCATCACCATCGCAGGGCGCAGCAAGCGACTGTTCAGCTCATAACCCTTTTGCATCACCAACATCACAGTGTTCGCAGGGAACTCGGCGCTTGGCTGCATGCCAATCGCTTGATGTTGATCAGGGTTAAATGACTGACCTTGTGGATCAATTTGCTTAACACCAAATTTAGCCACCGCAGTGAGTAAGCTTTTTTGAGTTAACTCAACACCTTGATAAATCGCTTTAGTCGCTTCATCTTCTGGGTTTGTACCCATTAGCGCGCGCTCCATGTTATCAAGCACAGGCAAAAGTTCATTGGCGAACTTTTCCAAGGCAAACTTGTTCGCCTTTTCCACATCCATTGCCGCACGACGACGAATGTTATCGACCTCGGCTGCGGCGCGGATGACTGAATCCTTCTGCTCTTCAACTTTCGCCAAAGCTTCAGCGAGTAACTGTTCCAGCTCTTCAATACGGAAATTGGCCTGGGTAAGCTCATCGATCAGACTTGCTTCTGCGGTAGATACTTCAGACTCTACACCCTCTTGGATCAGATCCTGTTCTGCTTTAATCGATTCGTTGCTCATTTTCACTCCAGCTAAAAATGCTTTGTTTCTGAAATACTCTGGGCATATTATGGGGATCAATTTTGACGTTTCAAGGCCTAAGGCCAGATCTAGCATAAATATGACCACAAAGTTTCATACTATCGGCCTTATCGGCAAACCTCACCACCAAGGGACCAACCAAACCTTAAAGCGTCTGCATTATTGGCTGACAATGCAGGGCTTTGAAGTCTTAGTGGAAGAGCGTGTTGCTACCGAATTAGGACCCAATATCATAGCGGTCGATTTACTAGAAATTGGCGCGCGTTGCGACTTAGCCATAGTCGTCGGTGGTGACGGTAACATGCTCGGCGCAGCAAGGGTATTAGCCCGCTTCGATTTAGGCGTGATTGGGGTTAACCGCGGCAATTTAGGCTTTTTAACCGATCTGCCGCCCGATGCCTTCGAAGAGGCGCTCGCCAAGGTACTCGATGGAGAGTTCGATACCGAGCATAGATTCTTACTCGAAGCCGAAGTCTATCGCCACGGTATGCTCAAGGCGAGCAACACCGCCGTCAACGAAGCCGTACTCCATCCGGGTAAAATTGCCCACATGATTGAGTTTGAGGTCTATATTGACGATCAGTTCATGTACAGCCAACGTGCCGACGGCATGATAGTGTCAACGCCTACCGGTTCAACGGCCTACGCCCTCTCCGCTGGCGGCGCTATCCTGACGCCTAATTTACAGGCCCTAATCTTAGTACCTATGTTCCCGCACACTTTGTCGTGCCGCCCGATTGTTGTCGATGCGTGCAGCACGATAAAAATGGTTGTGTCACCTGAAAATGGCGAAAACCTCGAAGTCAGCTGTGATGGCCACGTGCATTTAGCCGTGTTACCCGGCGATGAAATCATAGTGCGCCGCAGCTCTGAACGTTTACGGCTTATTCATCCTAAAGGACACAACTATTTCCACGTGCTGCGGACCAAATTAGGCTGGGGCAGCAAGTTGTTTTAAGTCTATATCTTTGGGCTAAATCACCAATAAAAGAGACATACCACGTCTCTTTTTTATTTTGTAAATTTAACCTAAAAGATTGCCATTAAAGCCTTATCTTTTCCCCTGCACAGTCTTTGGTGAACTTTTTAGCACCACACACAAACGGCTGATATTCACATTAATGACGTTTAAGCATTAATGACACTAACCAGTTTGATAAAAGTTCAAACAGTATTTTTTAGTTTTGTTACTTAAAATTTCTGCTTCAATTTCACCCTGTTCTCTCAATTTCTCCTCTTAACCCATTAGAAGCGGTCACTTTTTATTTCAACTTTTATGCTGTTCTCTCAATATACTTGAATATTTTGGCTGGCTGTTCGCTCAAATAAACTGAAATTAAATTAAACAATGGTTATAAAATTTCATATTAAAGTAAAATTCATTAAGTGATATCCATCACAATAAAATCCCACCATTCTAAAAGGTGCTCTAGATCACTATAAAAAACCATTCCAAAATGGACATATTAGGCAAATATTACAATAGCTTGATAAAAATAGAAGTAAATGAGTTAATCCAGCCACAACAATCTATGCGACCTTAATCACACCTTAAAAATGACTGAAAAAACCAATAACAGACTATTAATGAAATAAATGGATCAGTTAATTGCAATAATGACGATGAATATGAGTGATAGCTCTACTTTTAATAACCAGAAAAACAACAAATTTAATTTAATATAACCAAAGTAGATATACACCCAACAGTCTAAGTGATCATTGTCACATATAAGAAAATCCCCCGAGAGAAGCACCCCGCAGCACTGTAAATTAGCATTTCATATAACAGCCAAGATGATCTAGATCATATTAGTCAAGCTCACAATAGCGTCTAGTACACAACACAGAATGTCGAGACCGTAAGTACTTGCAGTATTAACTGCTGATTTATTGGTCTGGGAAGTCGACATGAAGGCAGATGAAAAATCCTAATATCAATAATAAGACAGACCACTTTATGAAGAGGCAAGCATGACAATACTTCAACTCCTCGCTAGCTTGACGCCAGTGCTCAGTGTAATGCTATTTCTAGTGTTACTCAGAATGCCTGCATCTAAGGCTATGCCTATCTCCATGATAATCACAGCGCTCGCCGCCGTGTTTATTTGGCAAATGGATACCACATTACTGGCGGCATCGGTCCTCGAAGGACTGCTCTCAGCCATCACACCGTTAACCATCATTTTTGGTGCCGTATTCCTACTCAATACCCTGAAATACTCAGGTGCCATGGACACTATCCGTGCTGGGTTTACTAACATCAGTGCCGATGCCCGTGTACAAGTCATCATCATCTGTTGGTTATTCGGTGCCTTTATTGAAGGTAGTGCTGGTTTTGGTACTCCCGCAGCCATTGGCGCACCACTACTGGTATTGCTTGGTGTACCACCCGTTGCCGCAGCTGTCGTGGCTTTGATTGCTGACTCGGCCTGTGTATCCTTCGGTGCAATTGGTCTACCCGTACTTTTTGGGATGGAACAGGGTCTGATCCAAGGTGGCGTGAGCATGGCGGCGGAGCAATTTGCTGCCCATGGTGGTAACTATGCTGGTTATGCTCGATATATCGTCATGCATATGATCACTATCGACTTAATCACAGGTTCATTAATTCCTCTCGTAATGGTGACTATGCTAACTGGATTCTTTGGTCGCAATAAATCCTTTAAGGAAGGCTTAGCAATTTGGAAATTTGCGATTTTCTCAGGTCTTGCCTTTACCGTCCCCGCATGGATCATCAACTACCTTGCAGGCCCAGAATTCCCTTCGGTTATCGGTTCATTGATCGGTATGGCCTTAGTAATCCCGGTTGCGCGTAAAGGCTACTTACTGCCTAAAACGCCATGGAATGATTTCGCAGAGAATGACAGTCAAGAAAGCGGAAAAGTCGAAACAACGGCTAAGTTTTCCCAAATTGCCGCTTGGACACCTTACATCATCATGGCTGCGCTTTTGGTATTGTCGCGTACAGTGGCACCGTTAAAAGCATGGTTATCAAGCTTTAACATCAGCTGGACAGGCCTAATGGGCACTGAGCTTAAAGCCAGCTTCGCAACCTTATATGCACCAGGTGCCTTCTTTGTTGCCGTGTGTATTCTAGGTTTCTTCCTGTTCAAAATGAAAAGCCCTGCGATTCAGCAAACGGTCGGTGTTTCATGTAAGTCCATGTTGCCAACCATTATTTCATTAGGTGCATCAGTGCCTATGGTGAAAATCTTCTTAAACTCAGGCGCTAATGGTGCAGGTCTTGCCTCAATGCCTGTCGCTTTAGCGGATATGTTGGCAGGTTCCATGGGCGCAGTGTGGGCTTGGATGGCGCCTATCGTGGGGATTTTTGGTGCCTTCTTATCCGGTTCAGCCACCTTCTCAAACATGATGTTCTCCAGCCTACAATACAGCGTGGCCGACAATATTGGCATGAACCACACACTGGTATTGGCACTACAAGGTATCGGTGCAAACGCCGGTAACATGATGTGCGTAATGAACGTGGTTGCCGCTGCAACGGTAGTGGGTATGGCAGGTAGAGAGTCAGAAATTATCCGTAAAACAATGCCTGTTGCCATTGGTTATGCCTTACTGGCGGGCACTATAGCTACCCTGTGGGGTGGATTCTAAGCCGTTTTATTTTATTGAATGCCCGAAGTCACTCCCAGTGACTTCGGCTTTAATCTATTAATAAAGAGAGTGATGCTATGTCGATTAACTATAAACTGGTCATCGATGATCTAAGAACGCAATTAGGTGATCATCCCGTGACGGATGATCCCGTTCGCCGTTTTGCCTGGTCCACCGATGCAAGCTACTTCAGGATAGTCCCAGAAGTGGTTGTCCATGCAGAAACCCTAGAACAGGTAAAGCTCACATTAGCCGTTGCCCGTAAGCATGATGCACCCGTCACGTTTAGGGCCGCTGGAACCAGTTTATCTGGCCAAGCTATCGGTGAAAGTATTTTGTTGATCCTTGGCCATGATGGTTTTAGAAAGATTGAAGTCAGTAGCGATGCCAAACAGATCACCTTAGGTGCTGCTGTCATTGGTTCCGACGCTAACGCCGTACTCGCGCCGCTTAACCGCAAAATTGGTCCCGATCCCGCCACCATAGGTTCCGCCAAAATTGGTGGTATTGTGGCAAACAATGCTTCGGGAATGTGCTGTGGTACTGCGCAAAACAGTTACCAAACTATCGCTTCCGCGAAACTTCTTTTTGCAGATGGTACTGAACTCGATACAGGCTGTGAAAAATCAAAAGCTGCCTTTGTTAAATCCCATGGAAAAATACTGGATGCACTGACAGAACTGTCGCACATGACTCGTCATAACACAGTGTTAGCGGACAGAATTCGTAAAAAGTATTCCATTAAAAATACCACCGGCTACGGCATCAATTCGTTACTCGATTTTACCGACCCATTTGACATCATCAACCACTTAATGGTGGGGATGGAAGGCACCTTAGCCTTTATTAATGAAGTCACTTATCACACAGTGAATGAAGCTAAATTTAAAGCCTCAGCTATGGCCGTATTCCATAATATGGAAGATGCCGCACGAGCCATACCACTGATAAACGGTGAAAGCGTTTCTGCAGCTGAACTCCTTGATTGGCCATCAATCAAAGCAGTAACGGGCAAGCCTGGCATGCCAGATTGGTTATCAGAATTACCGGCCCTATCCGCTATTCTACTGATAGAATCCCGTGCTGATGACGACAAAACCTTAGAAAATTATACTCAAGATGTCACCGCGAAACTCGCCGGTTTTGACTTTATCCGCCCAATGGAATTTAGTACTAATCCAGCGGTTTATGACAAATACTGGGCAATGCGTAAAGGCTTGTTCCCGATTGTAGGTGGTGAGCGTCCAAAGGGAACCTCAGTTATCATCGAAGACGTGGCCTTTGAACTAGAGCACCTTGCTGCTGCGGCGCACGATATCACTGAGCTTTTCCATAAACATGGTTACCCTGAAGGCTGTATTTATGGCCATGCTCTTGCGGGGAACTTCCACTTTATCATTACCCCCACCTTCTCGACTCAAGCCGATATCGATCGTTTCCATGCCTTTATGGATGATATTGCCGACATGGTGATTAACAAGTACGACGGTTCAATGAAAGCCGAGCATGGTACTGGCCGTGCTGTCGCGCCGTTCGTCGAAAAAGAATGGGGACAAGATGCTTACACTTTAATGAAGAGCATCAAACAAGTATTTGATCCACAGGGTATTCTAAACCCAGGCGTGATTCTTAACGACGATAGCAATGTCCACGTTAAAAACATCAAGCCCTGCCCTGTGGTCGATGATTTTGTTGATAAATGTATCGAATGTGGTTTCTGTGAAAAAACCTGCCCAACATCGGCACTCAACTTCTCACCTCGTCAGCGTATTGCAACTCTGCGTGAAATTGAACGTTTAGAACAATCCGGTGATAAAGCCGCCGCAGCAGAAATGCGCGCCGCCGCTAAATACGATGTAGTTGATACCTGTGCCGCCTGCCAGCTTTGTACTATTGCTTGCCCAGTGGATAACAGCATGGGCCAACTGGTGCGTAAACTGCGCACGCCGTACATCAGCACTACTGAACAAAAAGTCTTAGATTTCCAAGCCAAACACTTTGGCGCAGTTAACCAGGTTATCAGTTCAGGTTTTGACATGCTTGGCGTGATCCACAAGATCACTGGCGATAACATTACCAGTGCCCTAATGAAAACCGGCCGTTTGATTTCAAAAGAAGTGCCTTATTGGAACCCCGATTTCCCGAAAGGCGGCAAATTGCCAAAACCATCCCCCGCTAAAGTTGGCCAAGAAACAGTGGTTTACTTCCCAGCCTGCGGCGGCAGAACCTTTGGTCCGACGCCAAAAGATCCCGATAACCGCACTTTGCCAGAGGTGGTCGTCACGCTGCTGGAACGTGCTGGCTATAACGTCATCACGCCAGAAAAAACTCGCGATTTATGTTGCGGCCAGATGTGGGAATCTAAGGGCGACTTTAAAAACGCCGATGCCAAACGCCAAGAACTTATCGATGCCGTGAGCAAGATGACCAATGGTGGCAAGATGCCAGTGATCGTCGATGCCTTGTCTTGCACCTACCGCACTTTGTCAGGTAATCCAAAAGTACAAATTATCGACTTAGTTGAGTTTATGCACGACAAGCTACTGACTAAGCTCAACATCAGCAAAAAAGTCAATGTGGCACTGCACTTAGGTTGTAGCGCACGCAAGATGAAACTTGAACCTAAGATGCAAGCAATCGCCGATGCCTGCTCTGCACAAGTGCTCAAACCTGCGGGAATTGACTGCTGCGGTTACGCGGGTGAAAAAGGCTTGTATAAGCCTGAAATCAACGCCAGCGCACTGCGTAATATCAAAAAGCTCATTCCTGTCGAGATTAAGGAAGGCTATTACGCCAACCGTATGTGCGAGGTCGGTTTGACCCAACACAGCGGCATTTCCTACCGCCACTTAGCTTATCTGCTCGAAGAGTGCAGCCGCTAATCTGGTATGACAGTAGTAAACAACGGGGCTATTTTTAGCCCCGTTTGTTTATATAAGCGAACTATTCTCATTTATTTGTCATTAAGTATTTTTTTAGAATTTCAAACCTGAATAAATACATTTTAAAATCAATGTAATCATCAAGTTAAAATATTCTCATTTTTGAAAAAATCTACAAGCTCATTTACTAAATTAGGGCTACTTATTCCGCTAAGATAGGCCTATATTTGATCAACTACCTTAGCATTAGTGTGGATATTGGGTCACACTGCAAGGCAATGTCGTTCACTAACAAGAAAGAGAAAACACAATGAAAATCGCCCTTTTCATCCCGTGTCTAGTCAATCAAATGATGCCAGAGGTCGCGATTGCCACCTTGGAATTATTAGAGAAACTCGGGCACCAAGTGATTCTACCCGCGGGTCAAACATGCTGTGGCCAGCCGATGACAAACTCGGGTTGCTTCGATGCAGCACGCAGTACCACCCTTAAATTGCTCAACGCCTTTAAAGGAGTGGAATGCGACGCTATTGTTTGCCCTGCCGCCTCTTGTTTAGTGGCCGCCAAAGAAAACTTCCACGAGTTTGATAGCAGCCCAGAAGCACAAGCTGTGATCAACAAACTCTATGAACTCACAGAGTTTTTACACGATATCGCGCCGATCCCCGCCTTTACCAAGCCCTTCGCGCACAAGGTAAGCTTGCAACTGAGTTGCCATGGCATTCGCATGTTAAGCCTTGCCACCCCAAGTGAGCAAATGGGGCCAAGATTCAACAAAGTCGAAGCTGTATTGGCCAATATTGCCGGCATAGACATAGTGTATCCAGACCGCCGTGACGAATGCTGCGGCTTTGGTGGCACCTTCGCCGTCGATGAAGGCGCAGTGTCGGCCAAAATGGGCAAAGACAAGGCCCAAGCCCACGCCGCAACGGGTGCTGAGTATGTGGTGGGTTTTGATCCTTCATGCCTATTGCACCTCGATGGCATGATCCGCAGACAGCAATTGCCGATTGAAATTCGCCACATAGCGCAAGTGCTAAACGCCGCGCTCTAGGAGACTCACCATGGCTTACAATCATAATCACGGAGCTAATGGCTCCCAAGTCCATGCCCATAAAGCCGATATTTTTTGCCGCGACGAAACCCGTGTCGACTGGCATTCAAAAGCGCTATGGATGCTCAGAGAAAAACGCGACCGCGCCGCGGGTAGCATCCCAGAATGGGAACAACTGCGTCAGCTTGGCTCAGAAATTAAGCTCCACACGCTAACCCATCTTGCTCAATATCTTGAAACCTTTGAACAAAACTGTATCGCCAACGGCATACAAGTCCATTGGGCGAAAGATGGCGCAGAGCACAATCGTATCGTGCATGACATTTTATCCCGCCATAAAGTCAAAAAGTTGGTGAAGTCTAAGTCTATGCTGACCGAGGAATGTCACCTCAATCCGTACTTAGAACAACGTGGCATTGAGGTCATAGACACCGACTTAGGTGAGCGGATTATTCAGCTCGCCAAAATGCCACCATCACACATAGTCGTGCCTGCTATCCATATGAAAAAGGAAGAAGTCGGCGAACTCTTCCATGAAAAACTCGGCACTAAAGCGGGGGCAGCCGATCCCTTGTATTTAACCCGCGCCGCCCGTGCCCACCTGCGTGAACAGTTCCTTAGCGCCGATGCCGCGATGACAGGCGTGAACATGGCGATTGCCGATAAAGGCGCCGTGGTGGTCTGCACGAACGAAGGCAACGCCGACATGGGTGCTAACCTGCCTAAGTTGCAGTTGCATTCAATGGGCATCGACAAAGTGGTGCCCGATATCGATAGCGCAGCCGTCTTGCTACGCACACTGGCACGCAACGCCACAGGCCAACCTGTCACGACTTATAGCGCCTTTTACCGTGGCCCACAGCCCGAAGGTGAGATGCACATTATTATCGTCGACAATGGCCGCACTGAGATGCTCAAGGATAAAATCCTCGCAGAATCATTGAAGTGTATTCGTTGTGGTGGTTGCCTCAATACCTGTCCTGTGTATCGTCGCTCCGGCGGTTACAGCTACAACTACACTATCCCCGGCCCAATTGGTATCGCAGTGGGCGCTAAGATTGATGACACTAACTCGATTGCCTGGGCCTGTACCTTGTGTGGCAGCTGTACCTATATCTGCCCAACTAAGGTGCCGCTCGATAAGATTATTTTCCACCACAGACGCCTTAAGGCTGAAGCAGGAAAACTCCCCTATGGCAAAAACAGTTACATGCCATTAGTGGGTAAATTTATGGCAAGCGAAACCATGCTGAACTGCTCTATGAGTGTGGCGAGAACTGCGCTGCGCATTCTACCGGGTAGTCAGTTAAAACCCTTTAGCGGTGCATGGGGTAAATACCGTGAACTGCCCGTTGCCCCGAACTCCAGCTTCGAAGCTTGGTTTAAGAAACACAGGAGCCTATAAGATGTCTAGTAAACTTGAAATTCTCAATGCGCTCAAACTGTCGGCCTTAACAAATCATCCTATGCCAAGCATAGATGTGACGCCAAGAGTCGAAAATCTCGTCGGCCAGTTCGAGACCAACCTCAATACTGTCGCGGGTACGCTGCATAAAGAAGGTGGTATCAAAGCCCTGCAAGCCAAAGTCGATGAACTTATCGCCCAAGGGTTACAGGTCATCTCCCTTGTAGAGGGTGTCACGGCAAACCGTGAAATGCCACCCACAGCCCACGAGCTCAAAAACATAGATTATGCAGTGATCCCAGGTGACATTGGCGTTGCCGAAAACGGTGCCATTTGGGTTAACAATAAGAATCTAGGCCACAGAGTGACACCTTTTATCTGTGAAAACCTGATCTTAGCCCTGCCAACGAATAAGATTGTGCCGACCCTACATCAGGCAGCTAAAGAAATCACGTTAGCCTCAGGTGAGTTCGGGGTATTTATCGCGGGTCCATCAAAAACCGCCGATATCGAACAAGCCCTCGTCGTCGGCGCCCACGGCGCCTGCAGCTTGAACGTGTATTTGCTTTAATGCCTCGAGATTTAATGTAACCAAGAAAATTCAAGGGTTATGGAATAATCGAAACACAAAAGCCGCCTTCATTAGCGGCTTTCTTATTAAGACTTCGCTGAATGATATTTGAGTTGTAGGCTGATAAACCACTAACACAGCTTACCAATTAACGTTTATTGACTAACAGTTTACAAGCTTGCCATGGCATTCACTCGCCGACTTGGTGAATAGAAACCTAGGGCCTCTAAGCTTATGAACGAGAGCCATGGTCGTTCTCATGCATCCCTGCATTGCACGACATTCAGGCGTCCTGCCTATCTGATGGCGAACTGGCAGTTAAACACGGATGTTGTTCAAGTCAATCCGTGGATGCAGGGTCGCCCCGTCCTGCTCTTTGATGAACGGTGCCATCTCTGATATTTATCTGCGTACGTTAGTGAACACTTAAATATAAATCCAAAATTAAGATGTTGATTTAAAATGTGATATTACTACGTTATAAGGCAATCGTTAGTGATAGGCAGGGGATCTTTATCAAGTCGCTTTAACACGTGCGATAGCGCGCATACTGAGGATACCTTGGTAGTATCCTCGACTCGGTTGATAGTATTCTCGACTATGTCCATGAGGCATTTATAGTAAAGGTGAGTAAATGAACGAGGTATTACTACAAATAAAGGCGCTCACCAATGGTGATCCTTTGTTGACGGCTGTCATTGTTGGAGTATTAACATTAACGTTAATTGGACTCGTAGGCTACATGCTAAAAGATGTCCCCACGAAGCTGTTAAGTTGGCTCAGTAGTCTGCTGTTTGTGCGGCTCACTATAGACGATAGCCATCAGGCACGCACAGAGGTATTCAATAAACTGTCCTTTTTGATCAGTAATACTACCATTCCGTTTTTTTCACGCTCTATCTCTGAGGCTGTGTACTATGACTATAGTGTGAGTTACGACGGGCGTGTCAGTGTTAAGTCTATCGGCTACGGTATGCACCTGTTTAAATACGGTGGTTGTTTCATGTTGGCTACCCGATCTAAGGTCGATAGTACGATGGCATACGATACTATTACGGTAAGTGCACCATGGTGGGCAAAAGATAAACTATATCGTTTTTTAGAAGATACTCGTGGAGACATCTCTACAGAGCCAAAAGTGAATATTTTCGAAGAAACCGAATGGTGTCGCTACGGCACATTGAAATCATCGGGTTTTAGTGAATTAGTGCTAGATGAAGGGTTTAAGCAGGAGTTGATGAGGGAAGTTGATAACTTCGCAAGTAGGGGAAAATCAGTTGTAAGTAAGCTAACCATACTGTTACATGGCAAAACAGGTACAGGTAAGACGGGTATAGCGAGAGCCTTAGCTGTTGAGTATCATCGCGATCTTTACATATTGAATCTATCGACTGTAAATGATGCCACTATTCATAAGGCAATTAGAAAGGTACCACCCGGAGCTATGTTGTTAATAGAGGACTGTGACTGTGTAAAGGCTACGGTATCACGTACTGCTGAAAGCAATGTAGATAACCCACCACTCACTTTAGGTGGCGTTCTAAACGCGTTAGACGGAATCATTCCTCTTGATGACTGCCTTGTAATAATGACCACAAATCATCCTGATAATCTTGACCCAGCGTTGATACGTAAAGGTCGTGTAGATGTCAGTATTGAAGTACCACTTATCAGTGCAAAACAAGTTAATGAAGACTACTTTGAGCGTTTTGGCGCAGTTCTTAATAGAACTGAGCCATTGTTAGGTTGTGAAGTCTATGAACTCCATCGCAGAGCGAACTTAAGATATGGTGTGTGTTGTAAGCCAGTGTAGATGCTCTGGATTCAACAAACCATGAGGTCATGATAGCCATGAATAACAATAAACTGATCGTCTTCAATTAGTGGTAACTGGCCGAGTTGCTGTAATCTGATTTTTAATTCAGCAAGCAGAAATATATTGTCATCCGCCAAACCGGCGGGAAAAACGGTTTTCGCAATTCTAATCGCGTTAATGGATTTATAGCGAATACACCTTTGCACAAAAAGACAATCAGTAGCCATGATCTCGGATAACACTTGATTTGAGGCTTCATAATCGAGAGGAAAGTCCTCTTCACCGACCAACTGTAGTTGCAAATACACAGGACGAGAAGCTAACAGCGTCATACATTCGCGCCATTTAGTATTATTCATCATAGAACTCATAATGTTAAATTGCTTTTTTACCCCTGATGATTAACAAGTTACCTTTGGTGTTTAACAGCCCGTATAGGGATTAAAAATGGTAGCGAATAAAGTAAGCCGCTTAAAGTAATGGGCTAGACGTAAACTCGTTTAGTACATCTTCTGAGGTTGACTCATATTCAACCACCAGTTTATGGGGTGTAAGCCGATACACTCTCACCTCAATATTCCCTCGCACAGCATAAATTAAAGCGCCGCCATAGGTTGTTTCAGGCCCAAGATCTCCTGCTGGAACTTGCTCGGCGGCGCCAATATACAGGCACCCTGACAATACTGTTAAGTTTGCAGAGAGATAATTTGAATTGAGCCCAGCCTCACCTAGCTTACGGAAAATTTCAACCTCATAACAGCCATCGGCGCCAAGTCCTACGAATAGCACATGACCTTGATTGATTTCCAAAATTTCGTCACTCGGCACAGACCACCAATCAGCCGTATCTTCACAGCGATGAGTTAATGCCGCGGGATCAAATATCGCCATTGTGGCGGTATCTGTGTCAAACCGAGTTGTTGTATAGGGTTTACTCATCATCCTTGCCCACTAACAGAAATGATTCTGACTACCTGTTTTATCCTTGATAACTCCAAACCTAAAATAGAAAAATCGCCATAATTTTAGGCCGTTACTACCACTTACTTACAACAATCCTTTACATAAAGGCTTTAGTGAACGCTTCCTTCGACTGGCGAATGTAGTTACGGGCGCTTTTGGCGTGCTGCTCCCACACGGCGCGATCGCTAGGATCGGTAAAGGGGTTTTGCTCGGCGGCAATTGAGCGCTCAAATTTGTCGTAGAAGGTCAGCATGGCCGAAGTGATCTGATTAAAACGTTCCTTGAACTCTTGAAATTCATCAATCTTCTCAGTGGTTTTAATCATGTACTGCACTAACTCTGCATTGCTGTTCGAAGCCAATAGCGCCTCAGCTTTAGCACTGATATTGGCACTCGCCTCAGCAATCACCAGCGCGCGTGCCTGCTCGTCTTTACTCATCACTCGGCTGTAATTTTCAGGTGTGCGGGCAATACTGGCATGCTGTAAGTAACTGCGCAGATGCTTATCGAGATCCTTACGGAAATTATCTAAGTTCTTCTGCATACTGACTAAATCATTGTCGAGTGCAGTGACTTGTTGCAGTTCTTTTTCGATTTCAGACATAAACCGTTCGGCCTGCTGATAAATTTTCAGGCCATTTTCTTCAGCAAACTTTTTATCACTACGGCTTAAGTCACTGTTGTCATAATTAGAGCGATCAAAAGTCGCAGCTAAGAATGACTTAAAGGGTTCGGCAAAGGCGGAATACGCACCGGCACTGACCACGTTTAAGGTGGCAGTAGCTAAGTCACCAAAGGGTTTCACCATAGAGCCTAAACGCGCCTGTTGGAGAGGCGATGCCACACGTTTAGCGTCAGTTAAAACCGACCTAAAGGTGTTATATCCCATAGGGTTAGACATTTTATTGCGCTCAGACGTCGCCAACACAAAGGTGATACTTGAATAAATAGCATTCGAGTACTCGAGGTATTGTCTTTGGCTCTCGAGCTGAGCGGCATAATTTTTACCTAAAGTACGAAATGACTCAGACTGCACTTCGTAATTCTTATCAGCTTTCAGCTTATCTAAAATCCCGCCGATAATTTTCTGCTCATTTTTTTGCAGGGCCATATCAAGGCGAATTTTACCTAAGCTCAAATCGTCCAAACTGATAGGGCCATTAATGGCCTCAATATCAAGACGGATATATTGGCGACTCGGATCATCAATAGACACTCGGTGTGCTAAATATTCGTTAGCCCCAGGGGTGATATCGATTAAAGCAACATGCTGCCACTGGGCATCGAGCTTTAATACCGGAGAGGTCAATACATTGATTCGATATTGGGTTTGAGTATTCTGGGTTTTGACCCAAAACTCTAATAGACCCGCTTCAGAAATAGGGTACTTACTGACGATACTGCTATTGCCTTCGACGCAAAGCAGCGCACTTTCACCTGTGTGAGGTTCAGCGCCTTCAAATTGACAACCCATGATCCACGACCAAGGTTGAGATAAACGATTGCCTTCGAAGTCGCTGGCAAACACTAACTCATTCTCTTTGGCACTGGCATTAACTGTCGTTAACACGCCAAGCAACAGCATAGAAATGACTGAAGTGGTGCGCATAAGGGCCTCATAAAACATAAATTACTAAAATCAACGAGCGAGTCATTCGGCTCAATACCCAGTCATATCAACGATCAATCGACCCAAAAGCCTAAGCGAACTCAGTCTGTTAATTGAGGGCTATAGCCTCGGCTCAACAGCACGCTTGGATAAGTCATTTTTGATTGCAGATTAAACCAGCGAAATGTACCAGAGGCCATCATCCCACGCTAGCCCTAAGTCATGTTTAACGACGAAAGATATGTGGGCAATTACAATCGGGGCCATTAATCGCCCCAATTGTAAAATTTACGTAAAACTAAACACTTATGCCCCAGCTACAGGTTACTTGCCTCGCCCCTTGTCTTGTCAATAAATCAGGCGAAACCAATACAAACCAAAGCAAGGATTAATGCAAACGTGCCTCGACTCGCTTCATGGCGTAAAACATCCATATGGTCAAGATAGTGCTACAGGTCGCGAGCGACACCCACACACCAATCACGCCGAACGCCCATGCAAAGCAGTAGATGATCGCAGCGATAAGAATAAGCTTAGCGCCCGTCAGCATAGAAGCTTGTTTCGAACAGTTAATCGCTTGGAAGAAACTCGCACCGACTAAGATTAAGCCTTCCATAGGCAAGCCCCAAAAATACCAGCGCATACCTTCAATCGCCACTGGTGTTAAATTCGGATTATCACCGGCAAACAAATACACTAACCATTCAGGGCGAGAATAAATCAGCGCTAAACCTAAAGCTGCGGTGAGTAACGTCATACCAAAGGCAATATTGCGCGCTTGTTTAACCCTGTCAAAACGCCCAGCTCCCGCGTTAAAGCTATAAATAGGTTGAGTACCAAGCGCAATGCCCTCAAAAATCAGATAGAAAAACGCTTCTGTGTAACTCACCACACCATAGGCGGCCACATGTAATGGACCGCCAACCCACAAAAAAGCCGTATTATGCAGGGTTAACACTATCGACAAATACAGATTCATCAAAAAGCTGGGGAAACCAACGCGGGCTATATTAAGGCAATTATCGAGCTTGAGCTTCATCTGCTCAAAAGTGATTTTAAGCTGAGTGCGCGGACTGAAAAAATGCTGTAAACACAAAAGCCCCGTTACCGCCTGCGACAACATAGTCGCAATCGCTGCACCTGCTAAACCAAAGGGGAAAACCACAATAAACAGCCAGTCTAAGAAAGTGTTTAATACACCACCCAAAATCAGCACCCAAGTTACCATGGATGGCCTGCCATCATTACGCAGCAGTGTGGTGAAGGTCATTGAAATTATGGGGAAATGACACAGTGCAAAATACCAGAATAAGTATTCGTTAGCATTTTCGAGCATCTCACCTTGCGCCCCAAGGGCGACCAAAATATCTCGCGAGAATATCCCACCAACAAGGGCAAAAAAGCATCCCGTTAATAAACATAACGTAAAGGCATTACCCAGTAGTTTACGGGCCTTGACTACATTACCTTGGCCAAGATTGATTGACACTAATGCCGCGCTACCCATACCTATCATGGCGCCAATAGCGTATAAAATCGCGCCCACAGGGTAAGCTAGCATCATCCCCGCCAGCCCTGTTTCACCTAAATAGTGGCCAACAAAGATGCCATCAATTGTCACATATACGCCCGTGACCAACATAGAGGCAATGGTGGGTATGGTATAGCGCCAAAAAAGCTTCGCAATCGGCTCCTCGAGCAAGCTCATATCCGCAGGAGCATGATTAGATGTTGTTGCTGTCATTAGCGTTTCTCACAAAAAGGGGGGCTAGAGTCGTATCTATCTAGAAAAATGATCGGGTGAACAAAAATGCGACAATGGATTGTACCTAAAAATAGCGAGAACTCAAAGCATGTTCATTGTGAATAATTAACAATAAAGATTAATCATCACAATGACTTAAGCAGAAACAGTCCAATTTCAGCCAAATGACAAACTCAGTACAGTTCAATAACAGATGTGGGTTAATTCATCATTTTCTGCTACTTTTTTGGTGTTTAAGGCCGAATTAGGTAAAGTATCCGTTCAAGCAAGCCCATTATCGTATTTAAACAAGATGAAATCATTAACTTCATAAATTTAAGTTTTTGATAATTAATGGGTTAAACAGAAATAAATTCAATAACAATAATAAGGGAAGGACATGAGTCAGAATAGTCCAAATGCAGGCAACGATCTGCGAGAAGTCAAACAGCTCGGCATGTGGGCCTCCATTACTAGCTTAGGTTATGTGTTTTGGTTAGTTGGTGGTATGGAGTTAGTCGAGCGTATCGCCTACTACGGTGTTAAAGCCAGTGCTGGACTGTACGCTAAAGCGCCAGAGTCTGCGGGCGGCCTTGGGATCAGCCTAAGTGACTACGGCATTATTATTTCCCTCTGGGCGATCATGCAAACCTTTGTGCCCGTGTTCACCGGTGGCATGTCTGACCGAGTGGGCTACAAAGAAACCATCTTCGGCTCCACCATCATTAAAATCTTTGGCTATCTCGTCATGGCATTCTTCCCCAGCTTTTGGGGCTTCCTTGTCGGTGCATTACTCCTTGCCATAGGCACAGGGATATTTAAACCGGGCATTCAAGGCACCTTAGTGCTGTCCACTAATCGCAATAACACTTCAATGGCTTGGGGCATTTTTTACCAAGTTGTAAACATTGGGGGTTTCCTCGGGCCCTTAGTTGCCGTGCATATGCGCCAATTGTCGTGGGACAATGTATTTTTCGCCTGCGCCGCAATTATCTCACTCAACTTCTTATTCTTACTCACCTATACCGAGCCAGGTAAAGCCGAGCGACTGGAACGCAATAAGCAAATAAAATCGGGTGAAGTCGAACAAGAATCCCTGTGGCGTGATGCTTGGCGCGAGTTGAAAAAGCCGATTGTAATCTACTATATGCTCGTTTTTTCAGGATTTTGGTTCTTGT
The DNA here is from genome assembly GCF_025654245.1 of Shewanella sp. SM29. NCBI lineage: Bacteria > Pseudomonadati > Pseudomonadota > Gammaproteobacteria > Alteromonadales > Shewanellaceae > Shewanella > Shewanella sp. SM29. The sequence goes on along the minus strand of NZ_JAKKRN010000003.1, from coordinate 40,611 downwards.
TCAATGCCCTATTCGATGTGCTGCCTATCCATATTTCCGAATGGGTCGATACCAGCGTAATCGTCACCACCCTCTTTGGCAGCGAAGGCACCAGTAACGGTATTCTACAATTTTGGCTTGGCCTCAATAACGAAGGCACTAAGGTGATGCCCGAAGGCATGCTCAACCTTAATGCGGGCCTGATCATGACCTGCTGTTTTATCGTCGCGGCACTGACGGCTAAATACCGTATTACTACCGCTATGTTTATTGGTTGTTTGCTGAGTATTTTAGCTTTTGTGTTTATCGGTGCTTTCCATGCGGCATGGTTTATCGTATTCGCGATAGCCATGTTCTCCATTGGCGAAATGATGATTAGCCCGAAGAAAAACGAGTTTATGGGTAATATTGCTCCCGAAGGTAAAAAAGCCATGTACTTAGGATTTGTGATGTTGCCCCAAGGGATCGGCTGGGGATTAGAAGGCTACTTTGGCCCTAAACTCTACGAGATTTATGCATCGAAAGAATTGTTTTCGCGGGATTTATTGCTAGAGCGCGGCATGAACAGCACTGAGGTCAGCGCCATTCCCCAAGGTGAAGCCTTTACTACCTTGGTGAGTTACACAGGTGAAAACGCACACGATCTCACCCAATTGCTGTACCACAGCCATAACATTGGCATGGCGTGGTACATCATCGCCGCCATAGGGACTATCTCAGCGGTAGGGATTTACATCTATGGTAAGTGGTTACTCACACTACAAAGAGCCCAGCAAGCCGCCTAAGCGAAACTCGCTGACCTCATTCTGGGCAAGGACGACAAAGACAAGATAAGGGCTAGATGATGGCAAGGTGAGGAGCGATCCTCATCTTACCTCATCAGTATCAGAAAGATCTTGTCAGCAACTCAGGCGTAAATTGTTCGGGCGACAGCAATAAGCCTAGGCTTTCGATTTGTGCATTCAAACGATTGAGATCTTGAGTCAGTGCCGGCAAGGTCAGCGTATTGTCATCGAGCTCATACACTTGCCTTAAACTAGTGTAATAAAACAGCAGTATAATCAAAGCATTCACATCATTTTGCGCCGCAGCGGCTTTAATCTTTATCAACTTGCGATAGATACGATTATGGAGTTGCTTTAATTGCCACACATAATAAATTTCGCTGAAAAAAGGTCGGTCTTTTAAGTTGTAAATCACGGCGCTACACAGACCCAAACTGAAAATCACGCCTAAGAGATTCAAGTGAAAATTACCTGTTGGCTCACCTGGCACTGGCGTCGCCCCAAACAGCGCAATGAGTCCAGTACCAAAAATCAGTGATAACACGACTAAGCTAACAACTAGAATAACAATGAATAAATTCATGTTTTTACGATACAAGGTTTTATCTATTTCCTGCAGCTTCATAACATCCCGCTCAAATAAACCGCCCAGCATTGGCGTATAAATCAATGAATGGCAGAGCATACCGCAATCCCCTTTATTCGGCCTTAACTGATTTAAACGCATAAGGAAAATACATTTATCCACCCCATCAGTGAATGATACAAACTGAAACCTTTAAGCGTAACTAAGCAGGCTGAGGGATAGGATGATGTATCGATTGAAGATCAACGGCTTAATGCCCTTACGATTAATCTTCCATTTATTTCAAAATATTAAAATGTTAACGTGCAATCAAATCTGGGTAAAATTTGCTAACCTTAACCTTAGTGAATTGCATAACGATATCGCCGCTTTTACGAGAGATAGTGTTCTAACCTCCTGCATTCAAACCACACAAGGAATGCCATGATACTCAGCAAAGGCTTTGCACAAGTCGTCCTTTTGGCGCTCAGCAGCCTTTGCTTGACTGCACAGGCCAAAGACCTGCTCGCAGTGGGTTCGAGTTTCAGTCAAATTTTTGAACTACAAGCCAATGGAGAATATACAGGCTTAGGTGTCGATATTTTGAATCGCTTCGCCCAGCAGCAAAGTGTGAACATTCACTATCAAATTACCCCATGGCGCCGCGCTATCTCTATGGTTGAACGTGGCCAAGCGGATATTCTTATTGGTCCCTACGATACCCCAGAGCGTAATGCCAACTTGGTTTTTGCGGCTAAGGCATTTTACCGCGATGATATGGTGTTTTATGCTCGGGCAGACAATGAAATAGTGTGGAATGGCGACTATGCCAGTATTAAAACGCAACGGATTGGAAAAATGCAGGGCTGGAGTTATGGCACAAGGTTTACTGAACAAACTAAATCATTAAATATCAATGAATTTGTCGATATTAAAAGTGGCATAGAACGGCTTTCGCGGGGTGATTTAGATTTACTCGCCACCAATAGTCGCAATACAAATGCAGTGCTCGCCCAAATCAAAATCCCTCAAGCAATTACGCCAATCATGCCGATAATCGATGTGCGAGACGGCTTTATGGCTTTTCCGAAACAAGCTAAATTTGATCCGCTAAGAACTCGTTTTGACAGCTTCTTCGAGGAGATGATCCAAAATGGCACACTCACGACACTCGGCCAAAAATACCGCGTGACCTTGCCTTACTGATCCGGCCTTACTATTCCCACCAAATCTGACCCCTCTTAGCGATGCTCACACCTGTAATAAAGAGTGATGGGGAACTCTGTTAGCTAAGACAAGCAATCAACTGCTGCTCAATCTCGTCCCAATTGACTTCGTCCATCGTAATCATTTCTAGCCTGGAATCTAAGGTGTCATCGAGTTCAACTACAGTAAACTCATGGTCAATCCAGTTAAATCCCGCAATTCCATCAGTAGTGATCATCACAGCCTTTAATCTAAGCAACACTTGCCCAACGTTGGATGACAGAGCTTGCCGCTGAATAAAATCCATTAATTTATCAAAATCAAATTCTTGGCTCGGTTCAAATACCCAGCCGCAGCTAAAACAACCTTCACCTTGATTCTGCTTTCGCACTATACCGCGATCATCAAAATCAAGTGCGGCTTCGATTGCACCTTCGGCAAAGAGGCTCAACTCACTCAAGCGCGAACCACCAGCACGAAACAAGCTTGGGGCAGTCGTCGGTAGACTACCCAGCTTTAGGCCCGCGCTAGCATGCCCATTTATATTGAGTGACACGCGCCTTGGTTGGTTAAGATAGTCCAGTAAAGCGCTAGGTAAAGGCTGTTGATTAGAGTGGCTCACTACAGGAATATCAGTACGTTCAATATGGCTTAAATAAGTCTGCAATTCATAGAGTAACTTAGTATTTTCAGCATCATACAAGTCAGACTTAGTTGCGATGATCACATCGGCCACTTGCAACTGTTGGATAAAATTTGCATGTTCGCGATAGCGAGGATCGTGGATCTTACGCGCGTCCACCAAACATAGGGTGCTACGCAGTGAAATCACATTCTGATAATGGGGCGCACTCAATACTTTAATGATTTCATTAGGATGCCCAAGCCCAGTCGGTTCAATCAATAAGCGGTCAGGTTTCGCTTTCGCAATCAACTGATTGATGGCCACTTGTGTCGGTACGCCCGCGGCGCAGCACATACAGCCACCCGCAACCTCACGAATTTGTATGCCGTTATCGGAGGAATTCAGTAACCCCGCATCAATGCCGACCTCACCAAATTCATTGACCAACACAGCCCAAATTTCATCCGCGGGTTTAGTCGCCAACAATTGCTTAATCAGAGAGGTTTTACCGACACCTAAAAAACCTGTAATGATATTGGTAGGAATCGCTTTGATAATCATAAGGAAACTCGCTCGAATAGAAAGCTTGGCGCTCGAGTGTAGAAGTATTGGCTTCGAAGCTCAACAAAAAGCGCATCGGTGAGGATGCGCTTTTAGAATAGCGACAGACTATGTAGCAAAATATGCAACTGACAATTCAACTGTCAAATCAACAAACTAGGTAACCGTTAGACGGCTAAACTAATAGGCACTTTGCACTTATTAGCCTTGATTGTTGAGTTTAGCTTATTTTGACTTAGCTTATTTTGACTTAACTTATTTTGACTTATTGGTGCGAGAGCCAAAACCTGACTTATTGCTCACCAAATTCGACTTAGGTTTAGTTGCATTAAACGGCTTACCTGAGCCAGAAGCTGGCTTAGCACGGCTAGAGGATTTATCGGCACTGGTTTTGTTATCCTGCGCTTTACCTTTCGCGTACTTACCCTGACGAGACTGACCAATAGTGCGATCCTGCGGCGCCTTATGGCTCCACTTTCCAATAGGCTTAATCGGTGCTGCGGGCGCATCACGGTAACGCGCAGGCAAAGGCGTGCCTTCTTCATAACCCGGTTGTACCGACACGGGCAGTTTCTGCTCAATCAAGGCTTCAATTTCAGCAAGCATTTCATCGTCAGAAGGTGAAACAAACGAAATCGCGCGACCCGTTAATCCCGCACGGCCAGTACGGCCAATACGATGGATATAATCTTCGGCAAGGAAAGGTAATTCAAGGTTGATCACCATAGGCAAGGCATGAATGTCTAAACCACGAGCGGCCACATCGGTCGCCACCAGCACCCGCAATTTACCAGCTTTAAACTCTTCCAACACCCGATTACGGGCGCCTTGTGTTTTATCGCCGTGGAATACACCAGCGGCTATGCCATCCAGCTTTAATTCTTGTAATAAATGCTCGGCGCTTTCTTTCGTGCTGGCAAACACCAGCACTTGGCGCCAATTGTTGCGGCCAACGAGTTCTGACAACAGCTCGGCTTTGCGACGTTTATCAACGCGATAGACTTCCTGCACAACTGTGGATGCGGTAGTCGTGTCAGCAACATTCACCCACTGAGGTTCATTCAGCATTTTCTCGGCGAGTTGTTTGACGGCATCGCTATAGGTCGCTGAAAACAACATGGTTTGATGCTGCGGCGCAATTAAGCGTTTCACTTTTTCAATGTCGCGCACAAAACCCATGTCTAACATACGGTCGGCTTCGTCGATCACTAATGTGGTAACGCTCGACAAATCTAACTGGAATTGGCCGATAATATCGAATAAACGACCAGGAGTTGCCACCAAAATATCAACGCCCTGCTCTACCCCTTTACGCTGGGGATTCATGTTGGCGCCACCGTAAACCGCTAAGGTTTTCAGTGGTAGGAACTGGCTGTATTTTTGGATATTTTCGCAGACTTGAATCGCAAGTTCGCGGGTTGGCGTCATCACCAACGCGCGTAAAATCGGTTTATCATTGCTATCGCTTGTTAAAGACTCAGCCGCCAACTTTTCAAGTACAGGCAGAGCAAAGGAAGCCGTCTTACCTGTACCCGTTTGGGCGCAGGCCATAATGTCTTTGCCTTCAAAGGCAAGCGGGATCACTTTCTCTTGCACTTGAGTGAGTTGCTGATAGCCACACTCAGTTATCGCATTCAAAATAGGAGAAGATAAACCGAGTGTTTCAAATTTCATAGGGACTCTTTAGCTAAGTAGTAAAACTTTGATGCGAGGTGATACTCAATGCCCCAACGCGGGGCCGCGGAGTCTAGCAAAATCCGCGGCGTTTTTATAGGCAATTATCGCCACTAAGTTAATATCTCCTCAGACATGGGAGACTAAAAGCGGATCCTGTAAGTATTTTTGGCTAAATTCACCCGCAGGCACAGGTCTTGAGAACAAGTAACCTTGGCCGTAGTCACAGCCTGCAGCCAACAAGACTAGCCGCTGCGCATCGGTTTCGACACCTTCGGCAATCACCTTCATTCCCAACTTGTGGGCCATCACGATAATCGCCTCGCAGAGAATTTGATCGTTTGAATCGGTATCGATATGGCGGGTAAAAGATTGATCAATTTTAAGATAATCAATGTCAAACTTTTTCAAATAGGCAAGTGACGAATAGCCAGTACCAAAATCGTCCAGCGACACTTGCACACCCGCATCGCGGTAGGCCAGTAGTTTTTCGGTTACACCCATACTGGCATCCAATAACAAGCCTTCGGTAATTTCAACGCACACGCCCGCGCCTGTAATATTAAGATCTTGCAATAACTTCAACCAATCATTGAGCAGCGTGCCTTCATCACGAAATTGGATTGGGGATTTATTGACGCTGATTTGGATTTCAACCCCTAATTCATGACGCCACGCCGCACTCTGGCGAGCGGCTTGCTCGAACACCCAATTGCCGATTTCAACAATCAAGCCAGTATCCTCCGCCACAGGAATAAACTCAGCAGGCGACACAGCACCACGCTCCGCATGATGCCAGCGGATCAAGGCTTCAGCCTTGGTCACTTCACCCGTTGCTAAGGCAACAATCGGCTGATAATGCAGTTCAAATTCTTTATTCACGACCGCTTGACGTAAGTCTTGGATCAAGCGCATGCGGTATTTGGCGTATTCCTGCATCGATGGGGTGAAATAGTTGAAGCGATTACGCCCTTGATCTTTCGCCGCATACATCGCCTGATCCGCATGCTTGAGAAGCCCTTCAATACTGGTCGAATCATCGGGATATAAAGTAATCCCAATACTGACGCTGATATAAGCGGTTTCTTCCCCTAACACATAGGGTTCGGCAATTCGTCGCAAAATATTCTCGGCGACGCGCTCAATCCCCTTATGGTCTTCCATCGAACTTAACACCACAGTAAATTCATCGCCGCCAAGACGCGCCACGACGTCAGCATCACGCACACAGGATTTCAATCGACTCGCGGTTTCTATCAGCAGTAAATCGCCCATGGCATGGCCTAAGGTGTCATTCACTTCTTTAAAGAAATCTAAGTCCAAGAACAGTAAGGCAAAGTGGTTGCGATTGCGGTCGGCATTTTTCACTTCACTGCTTAAATACTCCAACAACATGCGCCGATTGGGCAACCCCGTCAGCGTATCGTAGTTGGCTTGTTTCCAAATCAGATGCTCATTTTGCTTCTTATCGGTAATGTCTGAGAACAGGGCAACACGTCGATAGGGATGGCCTTCTTTATCATTAATCGTATTGATGGTTAACCAGATGACATATTCTTCGCCATTTTTGCGCCGCTGCCACATTTCCCCCTGCCATTGGCCTTTCTCGCGGATATCATTATTCATTTTGGTGTAAAAATCACGGCCATTGAGGTCACAATAAAGCAGCCGAATATGTTGGTCCCGCACTTCAAATTCGCGATAACCCGTCATCACACTAAAGGCGGCATTGACGGTAATAATTACACCCTTTTCATCGAGGACACTCATGGCTTCTGAGCTGTTATCGTAAACCAGTGCCGACAACTTTAAGGATTCTTCGATAAGTTTTGCGTCGGTAATATCGGTATAGGTTCCACACATACGCAGAGCATTGTTGTTTGCATCTCTGCTCACGACTTTACCTGTATCAAGGATCCACCGCACCTTACGGTTTACGGTATTTAAGCGGTACTCCATCTTATGTTGCGCCGTTTCGCCACGAATATGGGCCTCAATCGAATGCAGCACTTTAGGCCTGTCTTCGGCGACTATCGCATCCATCCATTGACGACTATTAGCGTTGAGCATATCAACATCGCAGCCTAGAATATCGGCGCTGCGGGCGTTACGTTCGATACGATCATTACGAATATCCCAATCCCACACCCCAAGATCGCTACTGCTTAACACCAGTTCGAGTTGCTCACGGCTAGCGAGCACCTCTTGGTCGGCAATGGCCTGTGAGGTGATATCTAAATATCCAGCAATAACAAGCAACACGGCATTATTACCACCACGCTTACAGGCGACAGTCATATGGGTGTAAACCACGCTACCGTCTTTAACGATAAAACGTTTATCCATCTCGTAATTATCGATATCCCCCCGCAGCATAAGCTCAAATTTCAGGGCATCCGCTTCTAAATCATCGGGATGAGTAATTTGTGCCCACGTCATCCGTAGCAATTCAGCTTCTGAATACTTGAGCATTTGACATAATCGTGGATTCACCTTTATCCACTTTTGATCTATCCCCGTTATTGCAATACCAATATTGCCCGCGTTGAATTGGCTCCTAAAAAGAAAATCATCCTGCAGACGAATTTGTTCATCACGCTCTAATTCAAAACGTCGCGATAACAAGCGGCTCAATAGCCAAGTCGCAATCGGGAAAATGGTCAATACAGGGAGGGTCACTTTGGCGAGTAATGGCATTGCTATGCCATCGGGTAGAAATAAGAACCACAACAACATCACGATATGAACGGTATAGGCAAAGAGAAAAATTTCTCCACCTGAAATATTGGCTAACAGAGACTTACGATATTGACGCCAGATCACCCCGATTAAACCGGATGACACTATGACGCCGACGCCAATCCATATACCAGCGCCACCGATACTGATGCGATACAACGCCGTCATCACGACAGCCACTAAGGTCGGTAAACCACCGAAAAATAGACCAGAAATACAAAGAATAACCGAACGGGTATCAAAGAAAACGCCAGGCAAATATACCCAAGGCGTACTCATAATAGTGATACCAATGCCACCGATGAGCATCCCAATAATGATGCGCCACAGTAAAAAATACTGCCGCTGGTGTTTTTTAGGGATCACATCGTACAAAAATACCAACGCCAGCAATAAAGCCGCATTTTGTACTAACGGAAAGAGAATACCTTTATCCATAACTCAGAGAGCGACTCCAAAAATGAGGGGGCTTGATACCATTTTAACATTCCCCCACAAGTGTAGCAGAATCACTTAGAAATCATGCGTTAATTCCCTTTGCCGCATCACACTTTGGACTTACCACATTACATTTTGCAATAGAGTTGTTGACGATATTGCTCTGCAATAGAATGCCAGTCAAAACGCTGTGCCATGGCCGCAGCACGCACTTGTGGCCATGTTTTCCCCTCGAAACAAGCAATGGCTTGCATCAACCTTTGCAAAAACGCTTCGGCTTGCTCATTTAAGCTATTGCCGTTAAAAGCAAAACCATTAATTCCATCCTCAACGGTATCCTTTAAACCGCCTACACTATGCACTAAACATGGCTGTCCCGCGCGCATGGCCAACATTTGACTGATGCCACAGGGCTCAAAGGAACTTGGCATCAAAAATAGATCGCCATGCTGATACAGCGCTTCGGATAACGCCTCGTTGTATCCTTGCAAAAATAATAGGTTATCGTATTTAGCCCCTAACGCTTGGAAAGACTTAGCAATCGATGCATCGCCACTGCCGAGTAAAATCAGCAGTGCCGTCGGTTTTGTCTGCTTCAATGCTTTAAGTAAGGTCTCAAGCACAGATAAACCCGAGGGCAATTGATGGCGCAGCAGTAAGACTTTTTGATCGGTCAAGCGGCCCACCGAAGTCAATAACAGACTCGGTACTTGCTCCGCCATTGCTTGACGCCAATGGGCTTGAGTGCGCGCAAAGGCGATCATGTCCACGCCACTCACTTGCGTTTGATGCCCCTGCCATTGCACTAACGCAGTTTCAATCGCACTGAGCAATTGCTTGAACTCGGGTACTTGAATACGCGCAGGTGGCTTAGCGGGTAAATCCGATACTGACGAATACACACAGCCATTTAAAATCCCCACCACTTTGCCGTCATTGGCCTTGGCCTGTAAGTCTTGCTCTAACCCTTCACCACCAAAAAATCCCGCTTCGGGTTTGGAGGGCTGCAACACTTCCTTGGCATAACTGGGTGAGACTAAATGCACTTTGTCGCTCAGCACTATGCCCATGCGCATAGGGTTAACACAGTAGGGATAACGGGGATCGGTGATCAGCTGTTTTTGCCCCTGCGTCAAAGTGGCAAACAGCTCGGGAAACCAAGCCGCAAAGGAGGATGAGTCTTGGCTTAAGGGACGTATCCCCTGCAGTGCAAGATTGTGGATAGAGAACACACACTCAATTTCTTTGAGAACACTGAACTCAGGCACGAATGCTCTTAACATGGCTAAGCAGCCCGCATGCCAGTCATGTAAATGCAGCACAGTCGGCATAGGCACTCGGCCAGTAACTAATGCTGTCGCGACGCTCGCACAAAGGAAAGCAAACTTAGTCGCATCGTCGGCGAAAGGACGCTCGGCGCTGCCTTGGCTATAAATCTGCCCAGGTACGGATTGCCATAATGCATGTTCGAGCAGATAAATCATCGCCTCTGGCACATGGGGATGGGGCATGGCAAACACATGCACCCGCTCCAATCGGCCGCCAAAAGCCACAGTTAACTCACCCAGATCTTGGGGTTGATTCGCTACCGCAGTCAAAAAGCCATAGCTTGGCATGATCACATCGGCGCACAAATCAACACCCGCCAAAGCGGCGGGTAAATCACGGATGACATCCGCCATACCGCCAACCTTGGCGCCCGCAAGGGCACCGTTTTCAGCCGCGACCATCAAAATGCGTTGTTTCAATTAATTGGATACTCCCGCTACTTCAACTGTGCAGCTTTTATTAAGCTGCCTATACCTAAGCCATTTTTACTTTAATGATCAATTTACTTTAATGATCAAAGCACTATTCATAGCCTACAGGCAAACCTAGCATGTCACGGGTCACTAAAGTCACGCCTTTTTCGGACACCCTAAAGCCTTTAGCTCTGTCGTGATCATGGTTATAACCTATCACCATGCCTTCGGGAATAATGCAGCCACGGTCAAGTATCGCATTCTTGATTTTGCAATGGCGCAGCACGACTACATCGGGTAGCACTACTGAATCTTCAACCAACGAATAAGAACAAACGCGTACTTCGTTAAACAATACGCTACGGCGCACTGTCGCCCCCGAAATAATACAACCGCCCGAAACAATCGAGTCCAACGCCATACCACGTCTGTCATCGTCATCAAACACAAATTTAGCGGGAGGTAATTGTTCTTGGAAAGTCCAAATTGGCCATTTCGCATCGTACAAATTCAGTGCTGGCGTGGGCGATAACAGTTCCATATTCGCTTGCCAGAAAGAGTCTAGCGTACCCACATCGCGCCAATAGGCTTGCTCATTTGGGAAAGCACTCTTAAAGGGATAGGCAAACACATTATGTTTTTCGATGATCGCAGGAATAATATCCTTACCAAAATCGCGATCTGAGCTTTCATTTAAGGCATCTTTCTTGAGCTGGTCAAACAAAAACTCTGTGTTAAACACATAGTTGCCCATAGACGCTAAACACATTTCAGGATTACCCGGAGAATGTTTAGGCTGCAGCGGCTTTTCTTCAAAGCCTAAAATGCGCATATCTTCGTCGACTTCCATCACCCCAAACGAACCCGCAGCTTCGGCAATCGGCACTTCAAGGCAAGAGACTGTCATATCTGCACCCGACTCGGCATGGGCGGCTAATAACCCAGCATAATCCATGCGATACACGTGATCGCCAGACAACACCATTACGTATTTAGGCAGCTCGTGGCGAATGATATCGATATTTTGAAATACCGCATCGGCCGTGCCTTGGTACCAGTTTTCCGAATAGCGTTGTGAAGCGGGTAAAATCTCCACCGACTCGCCCAGCTCCTTCTTAAAATGGCCCCAACCGCGCATCACATGGCGGATCAAAGAATGCGACTTATACTGAGTCACAACCCCGACACGACGAATACCCGAGTTGATACAATTTGAGAGCGGGAAATCGATAATACGAAACTTACCACCGAAATACAGTGCAGGTTTAGCACGCCAATCCGTGAGTTCATGCAAGCGAGACCCGCGCCCACCAGCTAAAATCAACGCATAGGTTTCACGAGTTAAATTACTGATATAACGAACATTAGACATAGGCTCTTACTCCGAAATCGGCAAACTGATTGCCCATAAATGGCTTATCGATACGGCAGACACTGCCGTACTCCCCTGAGTATTTCTCACTTGCATTCCCCATTCCTTCCATTGATTGCTGCATTCCTTTCAAACACTTAACCTTTATACCCAAGCTACCTGAAGATACGAGTCCTGCATCTTCAGGTTGTTTGGGTATATACTCATCCGCTATAACAAGACTTATAACCCAGAGCCCAACCCCTACAGTTTCCAAATTTCATCGCGATAACCCGCGATCGTCACATCACTCGAAAAACGTCCACTGGCGGCGGTATTGCGAATACTCATCTGCGTCCACACCTGCGGATCTTTATAGGCCCGCGCCACGGCTTCTTGCACGACTCGGTAACTGTCAAAGTCGGCGGCCGTCATCCATTGATCGTCGCTACTTTCGATGGCGGCAATAATGGGATCGAAAATCCCCGGCTCAAGCAGATTGAAGTGACCACTTTTGAGTAACTTCATCACCTCAGATAACGCCGGTGAATCATCAATAATACTGCGCGGATGATAGTGACTACGTACCTGCGAGACCTGCTCCGCATTGAGTCCAAACAGGAAGAAGTTCTCAGAGCCCACTTCCTCTAACATCTCGATATTGGCGCCATCCATAGTGCCGATTGTCAGGGCGCCGTTCATCATGAACTTCATATTGCCCGTGCCCGATGCCTCTTTGCCCGCGGTTGAAATTTGCTCGGACAAGTCAGTCCCCGGACAGATTTTTTCCATGGCGCTGACGTTGTAGTTTGGTAAGAAAGCAAAGCGTAGGTAAGGCGTCACCATAGGATCGGAATTGACCATATGAGCAACATTGCTGGCGAGTTTGATGATCAACTTAGCCATAAAGTAACCGGGCGCCGCTTTACCGCCGATCAATACACAACGTGGCACCATGTTTTCGGTGTGGCCTTGCTGGATCTGATGATAGAGATGAATCACATGCAATATGTTGAGTAACTGACGTTTATATTCGTGAATACGCTTCACTTGCACGTCAAACAGCATAGCCGGATCGAACTCAACCCCACATTCCTTAACAATCATCTTAGCCAGCAAAGCCTTGTTGGCTTGCTTCACATCACGCCATTTTTGGATAAACGCATTGTCCTGTGTGAGAGCATTGAGCGCCGTTAACTGGCTTAAGTCTGTCACCCATTCTTGACCTAAATGGGCAGTCAGTAACTTAGCTAAGGCAGGGTTACAATGGGCAAGCCAACGCCTTGGCGTCACACCATTGGTACGGTTATTAAACTTATGCGGCCACAACTCATAGAAATCCTTAAACAACCCAGATTTGAGTAGTTGCGTGTGTAAACCCGCGACACCGTTGACCGAGAAACTCGCCACAATCGCCAAATACGCCATACGCACATGGGGATGTGGGCCATCTTGAATAATTGACATACTCGCCAATTTCTCACTATTTCCTGGCCAATGGTGGGCGACTATATCTAAGTAACGGGCGTTGATTTCATAAATAATTTCTAAGATGCGTGGCAACATTTGCGCCATCATACGCACGGGCCAACGCTCTAATGCTTCAGGCAACAGGGTATGGTTAGTGTAAGCCATGGTCTGACTGGTAATCGCCCATGCACTGTCCCATTCCAAACCGTATTCATCGATCAATAACCGCATCAACTCAGGCACGGCAATGCTAGGGTGAGTGTCATTCAACTGCATGACATTTTTAGCGGCAAACTGCGTAAAATCATGACCATGACGACTCACCCAACGTTTGAGTAAATCCTGCAAACTAGCGGAGGATAAAAAGTATTGCTGACGTAATCGCAGCTCTTTGCCGTTCTCGCTCGCATCATTAGGATAGAGCACCATAGTGATCTGCTCGGCCAAGTTTTTACGGGCCACGGCTTCCGTGTAGTCGCCTTGGTTAAACTCAGCTAAATCAAAATCATCGGTCGCTTCAGCCTTCCACAATCTCAGGGTATTTACCCGCCCATTGCGATAACCAGGAACAGGCATGTCATAGGCGACGGCGAGCACATCTTGGGTTTCAACCCAAATAATGTGCCGACGGCCTTGTTTATCGACATAGGATTCGGTATGACCAAAAAATGGCACAATCACGTTGTGGGTAGGGACACGCACTTCCCACGGATTGCCTTCGCGCAACCAACGGTCAGGGCGTTCAACTTGGTAACCGTCGACGATCTTCTGGGCGAACATGCCATATTCGTAACGTATGCCATAGCCTGTCACTGATAAGTCCATGCTGGCGCAGCTATCGAGGAAACATGCGGCTAATCGACCTAGGCCGCCGTTGCCTAAACCGGCATCATGTTCGGCCTCTTCTAACTCTTCTAACGATACCGCATAGTTGCTCAAGGCATCACGGCTATCTTGTTGCAAATCTAAACTCAGTAGTGCATTACCTAGTGCTCGGCCCATCAAAAATTCGAGGGATAAATACGCCACTTGCTTGCGCTTAAAATGGCTGTCATCCACTCGAGTCTGACGCCAATTATCTAGCATCTGTTCTTTCACGCTGTAAGCTAACGCTTGAAATAATTCGCAGCTCACGCCTTCGCCACGGCTGAGTCCATAACGTAAATGGCGCTCAAAAGAAGCGGGCAAAGCATCGCAGGGTTCACAGGGCTCAGCGGCTTTAGACTTAGTCTGACGCTTAGCGGGAGCCTTCTTGCTCGCGGCTTTTGACTGAGCTAGTGTTACTGGTTTTTCGCTGGTATTGGGGCTCAGCTCGCTTTTGTCACTCATAGTTAATTCCTTCATTTCCTATAAAATCAAATCAGCATGAAAAAGCATGAGACTACGATCTTGCAGTAAGTATCGCGTCGCAGAGATCTGAACATCCAGCGGCTCAGTTTGGGTATGAATAAGGCATTGCCACGGACTCAAGTGCTCGAAAGTCGGCAGGGTAAAAGCGAGAGGGTTGTCGTCGGCATTAACCATCAACAGCAAAGCTTGCTGCTTGCCTTGATCTTCTAAATCACCGGAAAGCACCACAGACAAACTGCGGCACATAGATTCAGTCCACAAGCTCTTGGTCATTTGTTCACCTTGGCGACTAAACCAATCTAATCGAGTACCAATATCGGCTAAGGATTCAGCCAATAACTGTTCGTGAATGAAGCGCTTAGCACATAACAGCGGGAAACGTTTCCGCAGGGCAATAAGCTGTTGAGTAAAGGCCAACAGCTCAGTGTCCATGCCCTTTGCCGACCAATCAAACCAGTTCAGTTCATTGTCTTGGCAATAGGCATTATTGTTGCCTTGCTGAGTGCGGCCCGTCTCATCACCGCTCAACAACATAGGCACACCTTGAGATAAAAATAGCGTAGTCAATAAGTTACGTTGTTGACGACTGCGAAGTGCCAGAATTGAGCTATCTTCGGTTTCCCCTTCAATCCCATAATGATGGCTGAAGTTTTCTTGATGACCATCGCGGTTATCCTCCCCATTTGCCAAGTTATGGCGCTGGGTATAACTCACCAAGTCTTTAAGGGTAAAACCGTCGTGACTGGTTAAAAAATTAAGACTAGTCGCAGGTGGACGGCCACTGTGCTCAAAAAAATCCCCCGAGCCGTGAAAACGCCGAGCAAATTCGGGCAACATGCTGTGATCGCCGCGCCAAAAGCGGCGCATAGTGTCTCTATATCTGTCGTTCCATTCGCTAAAAGCCACGGGGAAATTGCCCAATTGATAACCACCGGGGCCAATATCCCAAGGCTCAGCAATCAATTTCACTCGGCACAAAACAGGGTCTTGCAACAGCGCATCGAAGAAACCTGAGCCGGGATCAAAACCATAGGCCTCGCGACCTAAGCAAGCCGCCAAGTCGAAGCGAAACCCATCGACGCCCATGATTTCTACCCAATAACGCAGCGAATCTAGTACGAGCTGTAACATGCGTGGATGGTTGATATTTAAGGTGTTTCCACAACCCGTATCATTAATATAAAAACGCTTATCATTCGGATGCAGGCGGTAATAACTGAGATTATCTATGCCACGAAAACTAAAGGTCGGCCCAAGTCGACTCCCCTCGGCGCTGTGGTTATAGACCACATCGAGGATCACTTCGATACCTGCGCCGTGAAGTGCATCCACCATGGCCCGAAACTCACCAATATCGTCGGATGATAGATAACTCGGCTCAGGGGCAAAAAAGCCGATACTGTTGTAACCCCAATAGTTAGTGAGCTTTTTCTCGAGCAAAAATGGCTCAGTGAAAAAGGCCTGTACAGGAAGTAACTCGACACACGTCACCCCAAGTTCGGCCAAATAATCGATAGCCGGCTGAGTCGCTAAACCCGCAAAGGTGGCACGTTTATGGGGTTCAATCTCAGGATGCGCCGCCGTAAAGCCTTTAACGTGCATCTCATAAATGATGCTACGCTCTAGGGGTTTGGGCTGAAACCTCGACGCAAGGGGCTGAATCGACTGCTTGGCAGCTATCTCGATTAATGGACGAATGTCCACGACCTTGCATTTTGGCACATGGGCAGCGTTATCTAACTTACTGAAAGATAAATCTTCATCCATGTGGTTCAGCTCGTAACCATAGTTAGACTCATGGTCGCGATATTCACCGACGAGCTGGCGCGCATAGGGGTCGAGCAATAATTTATTGGGGTTAAATCTGTGACCAAGCTGAGGCTCATAGGAGCCATAAACGCGATAACCGTAGAGTTGCCCCGCCTTAAGCCCTTGTACAAACACATGCCAGATTTGCTGGGTTTGTTCAGTTAACACAATACGCGCGACTTCTTGCTCGCCATTGTCATCAAATAAACATAACTCAACCGCTGTGGCGTTAGCTGAAAATAACGCAAAGTTGACGCCATCGCCCTCAACATTAGCACCGAGCGGAAAAGGCTCACCTACCCCTAACGCCCATTTTTCGCTTTGAAATGGGTGATTTTTAGCGTCTGGGTTGAGCTTAATATCATCAGCCGTGGGCTTTTGCATGCTAGTTCGCCTCAGCCAATCCAGTTGCAGGCCCTATGACTAGGCAGCCCAAGGGTGGCACAGTGATCAGCGCGCTCTGCGCCATTCCCTGCCACGGTAGCGACTCAGCAACCACAGTGCCCGCATTACCTTGATTACTGCCACCATAAATCTGGCTATCGCTATTAAGGTATTCGCGGTAATCTCCTGCCAAGGGCAAACCAATACGGAACCCAGTGTGCAATTGGGGCGTCATGTTGATGACAAACACTAACGGCGCATCACCTGCTAAACCGTAACGCACAAAGGTAAAAATGCTGTCGCGGCTATTCTCACAATCTAGCCAACTAAATCCTGCGCCCTCGTAATCCTGAACCGATAAGGCTGGCATTTTTTGATATAAGTGATTGAGATCTTTAAGCCAACGCTGCACGCCTTGGTGCGGCTCGTAAGCCAATAAGTGCCAATCTAAACTCTGGTTATGGTTCCACTCATTTCGCTGACCAAACTCGCAGCCCATAAAGAGTAATTTCTTACCTGGATGCCCCCACATAAAACCGTAATAGGCACGCAGAGTTGCAAATTTCTGCCAATCATCACCGGGAATTTTATGCAGCAACGAACCCTTGCCGTGGACCACTTCATCGTGACTCACGGACAACATAAATTGTTCGGTATAGGCGTACATTAAACTGAAGGTCAATTGATGATGGTGGAACTGGCGGTAAAGCGGATCACGGCCTAAGTAGCTTAAGCTGTCGTTCATCCAGCCCATATTCCACTTAAAACCAAAGCCGAGACCTTGCTGATCCGTCGGCTTAGTCACCCCAGCAAAGGCGGTGGACTCTTCGGCAATCATGCAAATGCCGGGGAAAGCTTGGTACAAGCGTTGATTCAAAATTTGTAAGAAACTGATGGCCTCGAGATTCTCCCGTCCACCATAGGCATTAGGCAGCCATTGGCCCGGCTCGCGGCTGTAATCGAGATACAACATAGAAGACACGGCATCGAGACGCAGACCATCAAAGTGAAATTCCCGCAGCCAGTAACAAGCATTACTCAACAAGAAGCTGCGCACTTCACCGCGATCATAGTTATAAATCAGGGTATCCCAATCGGGATGTGTGCCCTTGCGAGGATCTTCATGCTCATACAGACATGTGCCATCGAAACGCACTAAGCCGTGGGGATCCTTAGGGAAATGCGCCGACACCCAATCGAGGATAATACCAATTCCCGCCTGATGGCAGGCATTCACAAAGGCCTTTAACCCATTGGCATAGCCAAATCTGTGGGTCGGCGCATAGAGACCCACTGGCTGATATCCCCACGAACCATCAAAGGGAAACTCGCTGATCGGCATCAGTTCGATGTGGGTAAAGCCTTGCTCCTTCACATAGGGAATAAGCTGTTCAATCAAGTCTTGATAATCAAGATATTGCTCGCCTTGCTCTCCCTTACGACGCCACGAACCTAAGTGCACTTCGTAGGCCGACATGGGCGCTTTATGCCAAGCAGTCGCCGCTCGCTTACTCATCCAAGCGGTATCATTCCAGCTATGGTGGGCTTTTGGGGGCACGATAGAAGCATTGTGGGGCGCGCATTCCATTTGGGTTGCCATAGGATCGGATTTAGTATGGCGCTC
Source organism: Shewanella sp. SM29 (assembly GCF_025654245.1). Taxonomy (NCBI): domain Bacteria; kingdom Pseudomonadati; phylum Pseudomonadota; class Gammaproteobacteria; order Alteromonadales; family Shewanellaceae; genus Shewanella; species Shewanella sp. SM29. Next base: position 22,309 of record NZ_JAKKRN010000003.1, on the reverse strand, counting down.
ACCATTTTGATAAACCAAATCAAACTTATAGTGTGCACCTTCAGCCACATTGGGTAAAAATAGCTCCCATAAACCATTGGCAATATGTTGGCGCATCACATGGCGAGTATCATCCCAATGGTTAAAATCTCCCACCACAGACACCCGCTTAGCATTGGGTGCCCACACACAAAAATGCACACCTTCGACGCCTTGGGTTTGACGCCAGTTGGCACCTAAAAATTCATAGGCGCGCTCGGCGCTGCCTTCACCAAACAGGTAAATATCATCACTATTGAGCAGTGAATTAAACTGATAAGGGTCGACTATATCTAACTGACACAGGGGATATTCCACCCGTAGCAAGTAGAGAAACGGCTTGACGCGTCGTCCCAAAGTGCCGGCGAACAGTCCCTGCTCGTTGACCTTGTCCAGACTCGCCACTTTGCGGCCATCTTTAATGCTGATCACATCCACACTGAGGGCATTGCGAAAAAAACAACGAACAATTAATGCCTTACCCTCGTTGGCACTGTGCATACCCAAGAGCGAAAAAACATCAGTGTATTGACCATTAAGTAGGGCGACGTCGGCACCATCGTAGAAATAGGCATTGGCTTGAGTCATCATTTTTCTTCCGTTTATCAGTCAATTAAACTTGCAAATTGGCACTCTTTACCCACATAACACCCCCTAATAATCTAATCTTTAGGGATGGCATAATGTGGTGCGACTTAGGCAGCCTTTCGCTGGTGCTAGATTTAGCTCGGTAGCTGTCTCGCCACAGCGATATTTTGTAATCGCTGCAGTATCTCTGGCGAAGTCGACACTTGCGTTAAATTCAGCGGCAGGCGACGCTGCCAATTTGGATATTCGAGCCAAGTACCGGGAATATTCACCGCATGGCGATCGGCTAATAAATCGCACAGTTGCACGCTGTATAGCGCACTATTACCGCGAGCTCCTAAGGTCATCCAAGCCGTGAGCAAGGTTTGAATATCGAGTTCGGCTATCGTCACATCGGCTAACAGACCTTGAGCGACTAACAGTGAAATGAGTTGCTGCTTTTCATGTTCACGCCCAGCGAGCGCCTCGCCTAGCTGGTCGTCAGTTTCAAACAGGGATAACTGTCGACGCAGGTGTAAATCACTGCCACACCACCAAGCGACTAAAGTCGGCACATCGTGGTTCGCCAGCATCATTAAGCTTTGGGACTTATATTGATCCGGTGATTTAAAGCCTTGATGGTCTTTGCAGAAATAGAACAACTCGTTGGAATAAATGCCAGAAGTGTAGAGACGATGAATAATGTCAGGTGGCACCAGTCCTAAATCTTCGCCAATCACCACACAGCGAGCACGTTGGCTCTCAAGGCAAACGATGGCAAGCAAGGTTTCGACGGGATAATACACATAGGCACCGTGACCGAGTTGCTTATCCAGCGGCCACCACCAGAGTCGCAGTAAGCCCATCACATGATCGATACGCAAGGCGCCACAGCTTTCCATATTGGCGCGGATCAAGGCGATAAAATGGCTGAAATTATGTTGTTTTAACTTCACAGGATCGAGTGGCGTTAAGCCCCAATTTTGTCCTTGGGGTGCAAAGGGATCGGGCGGTGCACCTATGCTGGCATTCAAACAAAACTGCTCGGCATTAGCCTGTACTTCACTGCCCTGCAGCGCTGCACCGACGGCCAAATCACGGATCAATCCCAGCCCCATCCCAACCTCTTTAGCTTTTAGCTGACAGAGGTGTAACTGCTTTTCAGCCACAAATTGCAGGTAAAGATAGAAACCTTCCTCTTGCACAAACGCTTTAGGACTACGCAAATATTCCGCTTGAGCAAACTCTTGTAGCGCACTGCCCTGCTCACGCACAAACTCATGGAATCTTTGCGCTCTGGGCGTGTCGTTCGCCAGATGCGTGTCACAAAAAACGCGATATAACTGCTCAAAGGCACGGTATTTCAGCTCGCTCACTTTAGGATAATCGAGCCAATTATCACGATTCAGTAAGGCGATAGCCTCTACCCAAGTAGCGCTTGAAAATTCAGTGGCAAGAGCTTGGTATTCAGGAACGCTTTGTAATTGAATATAAAGAGGATTAAGTCTGCGGCGATCGCACGGACTGTAGGGACTCGGATGCTCTGGCGCCGCGATATCGAGGGCATGCAAGGGATTGAGTTGAATAAAATCCGCGCCCTGCGCCGCCACCAGCCCGATCAGTTGTTCTAAATCACCAAAGTCACCAATGCCCCATTGGCTCTCGCTGCGCAAACTGTAAAGTTGAACGCTGATCCCCCAAGGTTTATGGCGTTTACCTTGGGCGACAGCCGTGAGTACGCCTTGGTAGGCGGCCCGCGGCGCCACCATTAAGGTGCCAGAAAACAAAGTGCTGGTATCAGCTTCAGCCGTCACACAGCTCTCTAGCGCCAAGCTTGGCGCTTGTGTACTTGTCGATAGGGCATGTTTTAAGCTTAAGGCTATGCGATGAAAGCCCAAACCTAACACAAAGAAATCACTCGCATTTTTGTCGGCTGCATGCGCAAATGAGTCTTGGTTTTTTGTGAATGCAGGGTTGTTAGTGAACTCTTGGCTGCTCAGGAAATAGGACGCTAAATTCACCGCTTCAGTCTCGGCGGGCATTAAGTTGTCAGGGAAAGCTTGGGTCTTGGCCTCAGCTAGATCGAGGCGTGCGAATCCCAGTTGCGTAAGATCAAGGCGATAGTGTAGATAAAGCGTTTGTTCAATGCGGTAATCGCCAATGGACTTAAGCGCCGAGAAAGGCACATCGAATACGATGGACTCACCCTGTTCGCATTCAATCGCCACACTCAGATCTGAGGTGTAGGTTTCTGGTAAACAAAGGCTTATCCAAGGTTCATCCACAAAACACCAATGGAATTCAGGTAGAACCTGAGTCCAAGGACGGGCATCCAGCAAGTCAATTTGCGACGCGATCAATGCTTCGGTCAATACCGCATCGACACAGGTCAGCCCAGCATCACTCGATAACGCTTCTGTAGCAGGAGCATCAATGGCAGTCCCTGCCACGCTGTTTTTTTCCTGTAACATACAGGTCAAGATACCTTGCCTGTCTACCTCGGAAATATGGATATTTTGGCCAAAACAATCAGTAAATTCTGCTCCAACTCCCCGCAAATACAGCAACTTTTCCAGCCCCATATTTTGTCGCCCCCGCGACCGCTCATCCATAGCTTTAGATATACAGTAACCATGCCAACGAAAAGTAACAAGAAGATGACATAAATATTTCAGAGAAATAACAAAAAACTTTTTCAAAAAATCAGTAACTTACTAGAAGCACTCAGTTAAGTTGGCACTCAGTGGCCATCAGGATATAAAGAGTGGAATGCACTAAATTGGGGCATGCGTTCAGCAAGAGGGCAAGCATGGCTCCTAAAGCATGCAATAAGTAAAGAGCAAAGGGATAGAAATAACATGACAAGCGTAAGTCATTTTTATGTCATTGCGTTCAGACTAATACTAACAAATACGTCAGGTGACATATTAACCACAGACATCAGTGCAACACTTTGTATCAATTGCGTTTTATAACTTGAACAGCCTATCTCTCCTCTGTCAACATCTCGTTTCGCTACAGCATAGAAACATAATAACAACATTAAATTCATGGAACCTGATATGCCCTCGCATATACGCCAGTGGCTCGCTCCCATGGAATGCTAAAGCAAAAACACCCCAATGATGATTGAGAATAAGGATATGAAATGAAGAAGTTATCAGGATTACTATTTGTCGGCTGCATTGCCTTGACGGGTTGTGAAGGAAGTACAGATGGTGATTTAACGCCGACGCCACCGACGCCCGATCCCACTCCGCCAGCCTTAGCTGCGGATGTGTGTTATTTAATGAAAACCACAAAAGGCGATATCACACTTGCCATTGACTTAACTAACATGCCAATCACAGGTAAAAACTTTAAGCAGTATGTTGATAAATCATTCTATAACGGCACCTTATTCCATAGAACCGTTAATAACTTTATGATCCAAGGCGGCGGTTTTACCACTGGGCTCAAAAGCAAACCAGGCGATGCCCCCATCAAGAATGAAGCCGCAGTCGGTATTAGCAACAAACGTGGCACTATCTCCATGGCTCGCACGGATGATCCTAACTCTGCAACATCACAGTTCTTTATCAATGTGTTAGATAATCCACATTTGGATGCGTCTGCGAGTAATTATGGTTATGCCGTGTTTGGCAAAGTGGTCGACGGCATGGATGTGGCGGATCAGATCAGCATAGTACCGACAAAAAACAGCGGTGGTTTTGCTAATACGCCAGTGCAAGAAATCCTGATTAACTCTGTTGCTAAAACAAGCTGCCCTGCTGCTTAAGCATCTAAAAGACGCACAGCTAAACGACATCTAACTAAAAGCAAAAAAGCACTGAAGATTCAGTGCTTTTTCATTTTAAAATCTAATCGATTTTAACGTCTAATCAATTTAAAGCATGAGCTAAACGATTACTCATCCCCTTGGATCTTCCCCACCAAGAGCATAGGCGCCGCATCAATTTTATCGGCGTCCATCATAGTCGCGATACGCTCAACGGCTGAGAGCAATTGACTCTGCTCCCATTCTTCAAGATTCTGATAACGCTTAATAAAATGATCCTGTAACGGTTTAGGTGAGTCCTGTAACAGTGCTCGGCCCGCATCGCTAAGATATAAATGCACCTTACGTTTATCAGTCTCACTGCGTAGACGGATCACTAAACCACGTCCCTCTAGACGATCGATAATGGTCGTCACAGTTGCAGGGCTGAGCGTAATTTCTTCCGCCACGGTTTTAGCCAATGGCGCATCCAATTGGGCGATTTTCTGCATCACCATCAATTGCGGCCCAGTTAAACCTGAGTGTTTGTTCAGCTGGCGAGAATGAATGTCGATAGCGCGTATCACTCGGCGCAGCGAAATAAGCAGTTGTTCGTACTTTTCCATCGTTCTTTTCATTCTCCCCATTCTAAGCAACGAGTGCACCTTACCAGAAAGCGCGACTGAACTCACCCACGGGAGGCGCTTTTACGGCAAAATTCCTGATGTTACAACATGAATTGACGCGATACTGACAACACTAGACGCTCGTCACTGGTATCTAAGTTCATGCTGGTATCTTCGGCGGCAAGACTGAAATCAAAGCCACTCCAACTGGTCAGATAGGCGATACGGAAATGATTAAAAGATTTGCCACCATCCCATGACCATTTATCCTCATCAAGTGATGTCGAGCGATCGACACTAAAGCGAATATCATGTCCTTCAGCGACACTGACAGTATGGCCAAGCAACATAGTGTAATGCTCACCACCCAAACCAAAGTAATCCCATGTATAGGTCAACTTAGCCTCAGAGTGACCCAGTGAACTATCATATCCTAACTTGCTATACAGCTCAGGATAGTTGTACTCATCGGAAAACGACTCGCCGTGGTAAGTATAATAAGCCAGTCCGACATCGAAACTCAGTTGCTCATTGAGCTGATAAAACTTACCCGCATAGGCATCGAGCTCCAACCAAGTACTGTCGTTTCCCCCAAAGTCGACGTTCGAGGTAAAGCCGCCCACGTACCATCCCGAATCAAAACCGTAATCCAAATTGCCTTGCAGTGCTGGGCCGCTGTCAGTTTGGCTGACACCGTTAAAAGTGTAATCCGACGTCGCCGTCACAGTGGCCGATAATCCGGCATTCGCCGCAGTCGACATCAATAACAATCCGCCGGTGACAAGATAAAAACATTTTGATTTCATTATTAATTTTCCATTAGTTGGCTAGCTCAATTTTAGTAAAGTCGATTTTGTTCTCTTTTGGCGAGCGCTCAATGGCACGAACTGTTTGCAATTGCGTCATCATGATGTAACCAAAACAGCTAAAGATCAGGCCCAGTGCGATTGCACCAACCCATTGAATTTGAAGAAAGTCTAATTGAAAGAGTAATGTCAGACTGCAGAGCAACACTAAGTTAAAGCTGACATATTTAAGCTTGCCTAAACGCTCAATCGTCAGGTTAAGATTATCGGTATAGAGGCGCACCAGTGAGTCGAGTGAGTTGATTACAAAGGTAATTCCCACAATCACCATCGCCAGATTATAGAAGCCCGAAGTATCTAAGCCATTGGCGCTGTAGTAATAAAGTACGGTGAACCAAATCGCGATGGGGATAGACGGAAACACCATCATGGCCAACAGCACTTGATAGGTTTTCATGCCGCCGACAAAGCGCGAGGTAAATTGACCGATCATAATGCTCCACGCAAACCACCAGAACAGATAAAACTCATGGTAGTCGTTGATGGGTAACACAAAATGTTGAATATTACCGAAGTAGTCACCTAACATGGCAAAGGTCGTAAAGAACTCACCGACACTCGAGTCAGCCGATAAAAATGCACTGGCCCACATGATGGCAATCAAGCCTAAAAATAACCAAGTGCTCGCCAGACTCAAGATACGCACATAACGTATGCTAGTGCTGGAATACACAGCCGCGGCGATCACCATAAATACGATTAAATAGAAGCTACCGACTATGGTTTCGCCATCACCTAATTCGGGTAAATACCAAGGTAAATTGCTCAATAGCAAATAGGCGGTAAAGGCGCAGGTGCCAATAATTACGATATTATTGATGAACTTAACCCAAGGAATATCGAAGAATCTCACCCTAGGCTCGATGACACAAAAATAAAAACAGGTTAAAAAGTAGAAGCTCCAAATCAAGAAGGCCCAGAAGCCAAACTCAATCGCCAGCGGATTACTAAAGCCATATTCAGGACTCGCCGCCACATTGGCGTAACCCGCAAACTCGGTGAGCGGAAACATGATCAAGCCAACATCAAGTCCTGAGGTAAACAGAATCGCGATAAAGGTAAAAGTACGCACAGGCGTCACGCCGATACAGCGAATATTGCCCCAGCGATAAATCACAAACGCAATCGCGGCAAAAGTGAACAGTATCCCTGCGGATAATAACCAAGTCATAATGAGCACTCAGTCCCAGTCGATACTGGGTGTAAGTCGGCATCTGGATATAAACCCATAAAATGTAACTCCATGTTTTTATTTAATAATAAAAACTGAACCATTTTTAAAGGCAACGTTCTGCCCTCAAGCCTTAAATATCGCTACTTAAAAACACTCCGCGATAGTTAAACCCTGATAGATGATCAGTCGTGAAAGCGGTCATTTGCACACTCACTGCGGGCTGACCGACCCTTTAGTAAAATGAATCATGACCCTTTTGAGTCATCAATTAATGAGTCACTTCAAAATTGAAGCCGCCAGTCCGTCGATACGACGGACCGAGCAGGCGTGTTGTTAACTTATGGCTTTAACTTGTTGCAGTGCTTCTTTGTGTGGTTTGCCAAGCGTCGGCAACCACAACGGCGGAATCTGCTGGCGCTAACATCTCAGCCTCTAAGATCAGATCCGCGGCGCGCTCAGCCAACATTATGGTCGGCGCGTTCAAATTGCCGTTCGGGATAGTCGGGAAAATAGAAGAATCCACCACCCGTAAATTCTGCAATCCATGCACGCGGGTTTCGGGATCCACCACCGCCATCGCATCAGTGCCCATCTTGCACGAGCAAGAAGGATGATAAGCACTCTCAACCGATTGACGCACAAAGGCATCGATTTGCGCATCGGTTTGCACTTGTGTGCCGGGTTGAATTTCCTCACCACGATACTCATCGAATGGCGCTTGATTGATGATCTCACGAGTCAAACGCACGCAGGCCCTAAAACCTTCAATATCATCGGGATGCTGTAAATAATTGAACTGAATTTTGGGCGGCGCTTTAGGATCTGCCGACACTAAGGTCACGGCACCACGACTCTTAGGCTTGTTATGGCCTACATGTACCTGAAACCCATGACCCGCAAAGGCTTCTTTGCCATCGTAACGCATAGCCGCAGGTAAAAAGTGGTACTGTAAATCTGGCCATTCCAGACCCGCTTTTGAGCGAATAAAACCACAGGACTCGAAGTGATTCGTAGCCCCTAAACCGGATCTATCTAAAATCCACCGAGCACCGATTAAGAACTTGCTGAAAGGATCTAACTTGCCATTGAGTGAAATCGGTTTAAGGCATTTGAATTGGAAATAAAACTCTAAATGATCCTGTAAATTCTGACCAACACCGGGCAACTCATGTTGTAACTCGACCCCTGCATCGGCCAATACTTGGGGATCGCCAATGCCTGATAATTGCAGCAAATGCGGCGAACCTATTGAGCCCGCGGCTAAAATCACGTCTTTGTTACAACGAATATCTTCAACTTTACCTTTGTGTTCGATGCGAACGCCAACGGCCGTTTGTCCTTCCAATAACACTTTATGCACTAAAGCGTGGGTCACAACCGTGAGGTTACGTCTGGCCATCGCCGGACGTAAATAGGCATTGGCGGTTGACCAGCGTACGCCTTTTTTGACCGTCATGTGCATAGGGCCAAAACCTTCTTGCTGCGCCGCATTATAATCGGCGGTCGATAAATACCCCGCCGCAATGCCCGCATCCACAAAGGCTTGATATAAAGGATTCTGCATCTGATTACCGTTATTCACCCCTAACGGCCCTGACTCACCGCGATACTCATCACCACCAAAGGCCCAGGTTTCCGCCTTTTTAAAGTACGGCAAGCAATGGCTATAATCCCAATCGGTCGCCCCTTGCGCCTGCCACTCATCAAAGTCCCTGGCATGACCACGAACGTATACCATGCCGTTGATCGACGATGAACCGCCAAGCACCTTGCCCCGAGGACAATGCATCTTGCGATTATCTAAATACGGCTCAGGCTCAGTTTCAAACTGCCAAGCATATTTAGGGCTGTTCATCGGAATTGATAACGCCGTAGGCATTTGAATAAAGATGCTCTTATCGCTGCCTCCGGTTTCTAATAACAGCACTTCGTTTTTAGGATCCTTTGACAAGCGATTGGCAAGCACACAACCCGCTGATCCTGCACCAACTATGATGTAGTTATAATATTTTTGCTCTAATGACTGAGTCAAAATGCCTCCTTAAAATGGGCTTTCTAAGGGCTGCAGACCCACATAAACGGCTTTAACTTGGGTGTAATGCTTGAGTGTCTCACTACCGTTTTCACGGCCAATACCCGACAACTTATAACCTCCCACGGGCATTTCGGCTGGCGAGGCGCCATAGGCATTGATCCAGCAAATACCCGCCTGTAACTGATGAATGACCCTATGAGCACGGCTGATATCTTGGGTAAACACCCCAGCGGCCAAGCCCATGACGGTATTGTTTGCCCGAGCAATCACTTCCGCTTCCTCTTTAAAGGTGAGTACCGACATCACAGGGCCAAAGATTTCTTCTTTACAGATGCGCATCTCGTCGGTGCAATGGGTGAAAATCGTCGGGGCGACGAAGTAACCATTGGGAGCATTTTCAGGTGTTAATGCTGTGCCACCGGTGAGCAGCGTTGCGCCGTCATCGATACCTTGCTGAATATAATCGAGCACTTTTTGCTGGTGGTCTTTGGAGATCAAGGCGCCAAAGTTAGTCTCTGGCGCCATAGGATCGCCTACCACAATATTGGCTTGAGTACGGGCAAGCAGTTTTTCGATAAAGCGTGGATAAACTGACTCATGGACAAACACCCGCGTCCCATTAGTACAGACTTCACCTTGGGTATAGAAGTTACCGAGCATGGCACCTGAAACGGCATTATCGATATCGGCATCGTCAAATACGATAAGCGGTGATTTACCACCGAGTTCCATAGTGACGTCTTTTAATGAACTTGCCGCCGCGGCCATGACTTTCTTGCCAGTACCGACTTCGCCAGTGAAGGACACTTTGGCAATATCCGGATGTCCCGTTAACCAAGCGCCAACCTTGCCATCGCCCATCACGACGTTAAATACGCCATCGGGCAGACCCGCCTCACTAAAGAGTTGCGCCAATTTCAGTGCGCCAAGCGGCGTTTCTTCCGAAGGTTTAAAAATCATCACATTGCCGCTAGCTAAGGCAGGTGCGGCCTTCCAACAGGCGATTTGCAATGGATAATTCCACGCGCCAATGCCAGCACAAATGCCTAAGGGCTCGCGGCGGGTGTAATAAAAATCCCCACCGACTTGCTGCTGCGCGCCTTCAAGCCCAGGGGCAATATGGGCGAAAAACTCGATAGCATCTGCGCCTGTGACCACATCAACCACTGAGGCTTCTTGCCAAGGTTTACCTGTATCGCACACTTCGATTGCCGCGAGTTCATCATTACGGGCGCGCAATAATGCGACCGCGTTTAACAGAATACGGCTGCGTTCAGTGGCACTCATGGCAGACCAAATCACAAAGCCTTTTTTGGCGCTCTCGATGGCCGCTTGCTGAATTTTTTCATCGGCCACTTGCACTCGGTACGCCAATTGCCCGGTGGCAGGATTGACGACGTCGAAGGTTTCGCCGCTGTCGTTAGCGAGCAACTGACCCGCAATAAAGTTGTACTGAACTTCTACTGATACTGACATGTATTAACTCCATGCTGCTTTATCACGTTATGGATAAAGGTCTTGCATAATTTTTCGGCCTGAACAAAATCCTGCTCAGGGGTTTCACTTAAGGCGCTGCGTAACCAAAATCCATCGATCATCGCCGCCGTTTGCTCAGCAGCCATCAGGGCAAACTCTTTGGGCAACACGTGCCGAAAGGAAAAATGTAAGTTGCTGTATAAGCGGCGACTATTGATATTCTGCAAACGGGCTAACTGAGGATCGTGGACGGCCTGTGCCCAAAAACTCAGCCAAGTGTGAGTGACATTTCGTGAGCGCTGTAACTCGGTAAAATTCGCTTCAACTATCATCATTAAGCGCTCTGTTGGCGCCAACACTTGTCCTTGGATTCGATTGAGCAATGCTTGCTTTAACTGCTCGAGCAAGTGGCGCAGCGTCGCTTGGATTAAGCCCTGCTTACCACTGAAATAATGACTGATGATCCCCGACGACATCCCCGCCAACTGACTAATGCTGTTGATGGTCGTGTGCTGCAATCCATGCAAGGCAACCGATGCTAATGTCGCATCGATAAGCTGCTGTCTGCGTATCAATTTCATTGCGGCTTTAGGCATAAATACTCAAGGAATAACCACTCTCTCAATACTCTGAACGACGTTAATTGAACGTTCAATTAACAATCATAATAATGATTAGTGATGTAACTATCAACCTAAAATAGCACAGTGACAAAGCTCACAAGTTAGTTATGTAAAAAAGAATTAATCCGTAAAAATAAGATAAATCTATAGATTTCTTTGACTTGCGGCCCTACCACAACCACAGCAGCACGCATGAATTAATATTAGATATCAAACTAATTAATTGGGGTTAATGCTACAAATGAGAGTGTTTATGAGGTTTAACCTCTGTTAGATTTAACAATTGAGCCGTCAAACTCTGGATAAAAAGTGGGATAAAAAGTAAACGAAAAATGCACAGAAATGATGCATCACAAGGGGCGCTAACAACGCTAAAAAAAAACATATCGTACGCCAACACTAATACCCGTCATAAAAGTCCGAAATTTAGTTACCCAGTTCCAACTTTAGTGGGAAATTGCCCCCAGATAAGCGCCGAACTCGATCGAGCTCACACTTTCACTACCTCCAAATTGGTAGCTTGATCACCAGAAAAGAACACAACTTAATCTTTACAAGCAAATAGGTGGATTTTATGGCTGCTAAATTTTTTATTCCTTCTGTCAACGTGTTAGGCCAAGGCGCTGTGGATGACGCTATCGGTGACATCAAAACCTTAGGCTTTAAGCACGCACTCATAGTGACAGACAAACCCTTAGTCAAAATTGGCTTAGTCGGTGAAGTGGCCGAAAAACTCGGTCAAAATGGTATTACCTCCACCATTTATGATGGCGTACAACCTAACCCAACCGTGACCAACGTCGAAGCGGGTTTAGCCCTATTAAAAGCCAATCAGTGTGACTTTGTGATTTCACTCGGCGGCGGCTCCCCCCATGATTGCGCCAAAGGTATCGCCCTTGTTGCCACCAATGGCGGCAGCATTAAGGACTACGAAGGGTTAGATCAATCTGCAAAACCACAGTTGCCATTAGTGGCCATTAATACGACGGCAGGTACTGCCAGTGAAATGACGCGCTTCTGTATCATTACCGACGAAGCCCGCCACATTAAAATGGCGATTGTCGATAAACACACTACGCCTTTGCTGTCGGTCAATGACCCTGAGCTCATGCTGAAAAAACCTGCGAGCCTCACGGCCGCAACCGGTATGGATGCACTCACTCACGCAGTTGAAGCCTATGTGTCTATTGCAGCTAATCCGATCACCGACGCCTGTGCGATCAAGGCCATAGAATTGATTCAGGCTAACTTAGTCAACGCGGTTGAAAACGGTCAAGACATCAACGCCCGTGAACAAATGGCCTACGCCCAGTTCTTAGCGGGTATGGCCTTTAACAATGCCAGCTTAGGTTATGTGCATGCGATGGCGCACCAATTAGGCGGTTTCTACGATCTGCCCCACGGTGTGTGTAACGCCCTGCTGCTGCCCCATGTACAGGAATACAACGCCCAGGTCGTCCCTGCTCGCTTAAAAGACATTGCCAAGGCTATGGGTGTGGATGTGTCTGGCATGACCGATGAGCAAGGTGCCAGTGCGGCGATAGCGGCAATCAAAAAGCTGTCTGTTGCGGTTAAGATCCCAGAAAATCTGACCTTGTTAGGCGTGAAAGCGGAAGATATTCCAACACTTGCGGATAACGCGTTAAAAGATGCCTGTGGATTCACCAATCCAAAACAAGCGACCCATGCGGAGATCTGTCAGATCTTCACCAATGCGCTGTAATTGTGCGCTGTAATCGCCATACTTTATCAATCGCAAGTTATCGCACAGCAATCGTGCGCTAACTTGCTGGATAACGACTGATTATCCTGCTAGTGCGTAAACACGACTTCATCCTCCAATGAATTCGTTTTAGGCTCCAATAGTGCACAGATTATTGCTGCACTATTGGGGCCTTTTTTACACCTGTATCAACAAGATGGTGAGGTAAGTTACTATCTTAAAAATTGAGTAACAAAAACCAACATAAAACTCAGTGTCTATGCACCTTTGCACTGACAAAACACTCACAAATCAGCATATTCAAGAAGAAAGGATCTGAACCTAAAATATTCATAGCAAAATGATATAAAAAACGTGATCTCTGTGGGTTACAGACTGTTACAGATCCGATAAGATGGCCCCAGTTCGCTTTTTCCCTGCAAAAGATGAAGCCAGCTGAGAGGCCCGTTCTAACGAATGGGCCTCTGTCCATTCTGCCTTCTGCGTTTCCTCTGCGACAACTTATGCTGCCAGTTACCCGTATAGCTCCCATCAAAGTTTAATTAACCTATTTACTCCGCTGTTAACTCTTTTTATCAATAAGACTTACTGACGACCAAGTTGTTGCTTTATTAATCAGTAATTCAGCAAAAGCGAAACTTCACCCAAAACTGAGATCTAGCACAAAGTTATTGGCATAAAACTCATGCTAAATAGAGACATGACAGATTAAGTAAATGGTTAATTTTCATGCAGTAACTATCCTTCTCCGTCAAAAAACATCAAGGCTATATAGACTTAATTAATGATTGACCGAATTCAAAAACGATGCCTATGATGGCAACAATATCCTCGAACAGGTAGGTACGCTATGACTGCAATCACCCATGTATATAACTACACAGTTAGATGTCCACATTACAAAGATCCTGAACATCCCGTTACTTGGTTAAATCATATTGAAATGAACCAGTCCTGTGAGATCGCGTTAAATCGCATCACTAAATGGCACGAGCTTTCTGGGGAAAAAACCTTCGAAACGAATAAGTTTGTGGTTCGTAAAGCCGAAAATGAAGATGCTTACTTCTCAATGCAGAGTGACAGACTCAAAAATGACGGCCATGCCTTAGTCACCTTTAAAATCTTTTTAGACGATTGCTGTGACGATGCGGCGCCAGAAGAAATCATGCAGCACCTGATTGAAGACTATCAACAACGCTTAGCCAAACTCGAATAATCTTTGCAGTATTATTTAGCGACCTTAGACGCCAGTGCGCAAAACGCCACTGGCGTTTTTATTTGTCGAGTTCGATAACTCAACCCACGACGTCATTTAATGCTCTTAGTTTCACTCACTCGGTTGATACTCGAACAGAAACATTGCAACAGCGGCTCAGCAGATAATGTCGCCATAGCGTGATTCAGCTCAAGATCTGTTATATTGTCCCGAATGTCATTTTGCACAGTAAAAATGGCAAGGCCCAGTAAATTGAGTTACGAACTTAAATTGAGGATTGGCATCACAATGAATAAAGCGACGCTCATTATTATTCCTTTATTACTCGCTACATCCGCCTGTGCGGATTTAAAGGACGCAGGCCGTGCCATCGGCACAACGACTAAAGAAGTCACCACTGAGATAGGCCACGCGACTAGAGACACGACAAAAGCCATAGGTCATGCTTCACGGGATGCGGTCAAATCGGTAAAAGAAGATTTAACCAAAGACTAATGACAGTGACGCCTAGGCGTCACTGCTCATTTTAAGCATCTTATACATTTAAGCATCACGCATTTTAAGCGCCACGCCCCTTAAGCCGCATTCGCCCGAATACCATGGGGCACAGGCAATCCTTGGGCATTCACATGCACAAACACCATCTTATCTATACTCACCACTGGCGCCTGCGTCATCTTATTGCGTACTTGACAGCTGACAGTAATCGAGCTGTGGCCGAGACTCACGAGCTCCAGACCAAACTCAATCACATCCCCTTGATGCGCTGGCGTCATAAAGTTGATTTCAGAAATCAGCTTAGTCACATGGCTGGTGCTCTTCATCTGACAGGCAGCAAAAATGGCGGCCTCCTCATCTATCCAACTGAGCAACTGACCGCCAAACAGGGTATTTGCTGGATTTAAATGTTCAGGTTTAACTAAACGGCGACTGTAATATTTCATGGCGGTGACCTCAATGTGAATGCCAATAATCAGCTTTAATGCACTGTAACTTCCCGTAATATTCAGAGCATTATTCAGGCCACATTTGATAGCTATTAAATAACAATGAGATAGCAATAAGTTACTGTAAAATAATCCGATTATTGCACCAAGTCGTATCAGAGTTGCACCATATTAATCAGCGCAATAGTGAACCAATAAGCAAAAAAATAGCGACTCATAGAGTCGCCAAGCTAAGGCAAGCAAAAACTTACAGGGTAGGAAGTTAAGTCACAAGGTTTGACTTAAAAACCCGCGCAGCACATGTAGGCGAACTGTACGGGGACAACAGCTGCAAAGCAGCTAAACACAGGCTTACGGGTAACACTCTTTCATACTCAACTCGAGATTTAAGCTGCAAGCTCGGTAACTCATCACAGTCCGCTCTTGCCCTCTATTTCGAGTTTTTAACCACGCCTCACCAGATACATCAGCATAAGGCGTGCTGAGGAGTGATCCACAATCACAATGGACCATCCTAAGCGCTGCTTACTGCTTAAAACTGCTCTTCTTCGGTAGAACCTGTCAGTGCGGTCACTGATGAATGGCCACCTTGAATAACCGTAGTCACTTGGTCGAAATAACCTGTGCCCACTTCCTGTTGATGCGCGACGAAGGTGTAACCTTTCTTCGCTGCAGCAAACTCAACTTCTTGAACTTTTTCAACATAATGCTTCATGCCTTCGCCACGAGCATAGTCGTAAGCGAGGTCGAACATGTTGTACCACATGTTGTGGATGCCGGCTAAAGTGATGAACTGGTACTTGTAGCCCATGTCTGACAATGCTTGTTGGAAGCGCGCGATAGTGGCGTCATCCAGATTTTTCTTCCAGTTGAACGAAGGCGAACAGTTGTAAGCAAGCAGCTGATCTGGGTACTGAGCATGAATCGCTTCAGCAAAAACACGTGCTTCTTCAAGATCCGGTTTAGCGGTTTCACACCAAATCAAATCTGCATAAGGGGCATAGGCAAGACCACGAGAAATCGCTTGGTCAAGACCCGCTTTCACACGGTAGAAACCTTCATTGGTGCGCTCTCCAGTCACGAAATCACGATCGTATGGGTCGCAATCTGAAGTTAACAAATCGGCCGCGTTAGCATCGGTACGTGCGATAACCAGCGTATCGACACCGCTCACGTCCGCTGCTAAACGTGCAGCAACCAGCTTTTGTACCGCTTCTTGGGTTGGCACTAATACTTTGCCGCCCATGTGACCACATTTCTTCACTGAAGCTAACTGATCTTCAAAGTGAACACCGGCAGCGCCTGCGTCGATCATCGACTTCATCAGTTCGAAGGCATTTAATACGCCGCCAAAACCCGCTTCTGCGTCAGCAATAATTGGCAGAAAGTAATCAACAAATTTTTCATCTTCTGGATTAACACCATTGCCCCACTGAATTTGGTCAGCACGACGGAATGAATTATTGATGCGTGACACCACAGCCGGCACTGAGTTGGCTGGGTATAAAGATTGATCTGGGTACATAGTGCCGGCTAAGTTAGCATCGGCTGCCACTTGCCAACCTGAAAGGTAAATCGCTTCGATACCCGCTTTCGCCTGTTGTACCGCTTGACCACCCGTTAACGCACCCAGTGAATTCACATAGCCTTTTTTAGCGCCACCGTTAACCAATTCCCATAACTTAGCAGCACCGCGCTTAGCGATAGTATTCTCAGGCACGATTGAACCGCGAAGCGCAACCACTTCTTCTGCGGTATAAGGACGACGCACGTGTTTCCAACGTGGGTTTTCTGCCCAATCTCTCTTGATTGCATCAATCTGCTCTTGACGTGAAGTCTGAGTCGTTGCCTTAGTCATAATGTCGCTCCTTTCTCTTTGCTGTTGTAGCTATCATGAAACTGCCCCCCAGTTTCACTCTGCTAAATTGTTTGGTTGGCGGTAGCCCCGCCACAGCTAAATCTGGTTTACCTAAAACGGTTCAAGCAAATGGGTTCATCCTAGGCTGTCAGCATTTCGTAACCGGGTAAGGTTAAGAAATCGACCAGCTCGTCGGAGGTGGTAATGTCTTCGAGCAATACCGCAGCTTGGGTGAATTTGCCATGGGTGAATCTGTCGCTACCCACTTCTTTTTTCACGTTCGACAGCTCTTCAACCAACATGTCTTTAAAGAGTTGTTTGGTCACTAATTTGCCGTTTGACAGCGACTTACCATGTTGGATCCATTGCCAAATTGATGCTCTAGAGATCTCAGCCGTAGCCGCATCTTCCATTAAGCCGTAAATGGGTACGCAACCATTGCCACTGATCCACGCCTCTAAATACTGCAGGGCGATACGAATGTTCAGACGCATCCCTTGTTCAGTGCGCTCACCATCGCAGGTTTTAAGTAACTCACTAGCCAGAATTGGCGCGTCTACATCACGGGTAATATGTAATTGATTACAGTGATCTTGGCCTATGTATTCGTTGAAAATCCCCATAGCGGTGTCGGCAAGGCCAGGGTGCGCTACCCAAGTGCCATCGTGGCCGTTACGCGCCTCAAGTTCTTTATCCTTACGCACCCGCTGCAATACGGCTTCGTTCTGAGCAGGATCTTTGGCTGGAATAAAGGCTGCCATGCCGCCCATCGCTAAGGCGCCGCGTTTATGGCAGGTCTTAATCAAGAGTCTTGAATAAGCGCTTAAGAAAGGCGTATCCATAGTGACGGCTTGGCGATCCGGTAAGACTCGGTCGCTATGACGTTTTAATGTTTTGATATAGCTGAAGATGTAATCCCAACGACCACAGTTCAGTGCGACGATATTGGAACGTAGCTCATAGAGAATTTCGTCCATTTCGAACACAGCAGGTAAAGTCTCAATCAAGCAAGTACATTTAATCGTGCCCGCTTGCAGACAAAACCTTTCCTCAACAAAAGCAAATACTTTTGCCCACCAGCGCGCTTCAATATGACTTTCTAACTTAGGAATATAAAAATATGGACCACTGCCCTTGGCCAAAAGTTGGCGATAGTTGTGGTAGAAATACAGTGCGAAATCAAACAGTGAGCCAGGAATCGCTTTGCCATTAAACTGCACGTGTTTTTCTTTAAGGTGCAGACCACGAACGCGGCAAATAAGCACTGCAGGATTTGGCCCTAATTTATAGTGCTTACCCGTGTCAGGTGCTGTGTACTCAATATCACCACGCACGGCATCACGTAGATTGATTTGACCTTCGACGACTTTTTCCCAGCTCGGTGCTAGGGAATCTTCAAAGTCGGCCATAAACACTTTGGCGTTGGCGTTGAGTGCGTTAATCACCATTTTACGTTCAACGGGACCTGTGATTTCCACGCGGCGATCGAGTAAGTCATCGGGAATACCGCGAATCTGCCATGCACCATCACGGATAGCGCGGGTTTCAGGCAGAAAGTCAGGTAATGATCCTTTATCAATACGCGCTTGCTTTTCTTTACGCTTAGCGAGTAAGGCAGGTACTTCGTCGGCAAACTCACGACAAAGGGATTCGAGTAAGGCGACAGCCCCTTCGGTAAAAATGACTTCTTGGCCTGGAATGTCACGCCCCACAATATTCAGCGTGGCGTTTGCTGTAGCTTTACCCAGTGTTGAATTCAATTGCTGTTCACTCAAAGTGTGTTCCGTCATCTTGATGCCCTCCCAAGAGGCTCCACTATCACAGGCTTAACGCTGACATATAAAGCAGTAGCATCCCCAATCACCACTGCTTATAAACTCACCAAAAAACCATCAAATGTTTGTTTCGAACTAAAACTTACCGACAAACGTTTGTATTTGCAACAGTCCAAGATTGACAAAAACATGCATTAACCTAAGTGAAAACCATGCTAAAATTGGTCTGACCAAACAATAAAATAAACAACAAATAACTGATAAACATACAATTAAACATTTTAACCACATATGACAATTGCAGTTAAATGAAACTTGTCAGACAACTTTACCAATCAATACGCAAAGTAATTAATTACGTAATTAAATAACTAAGAGTAAATTTATTATTACATCATTTTTACTCTATTAGACCTAAGTAGAAAATGCTCAATGTTTTGAACTAACCTAGAGGTAAGTCAGATAAATTCATATAAATCATAATGATAAAGACTGTTGCCATTGCCATGAATTAAAACAACCGTTTCATTTTGACGTTTACGTAAACGAAATAAGTGTCATGTGCGATTCAAACTAAGTACCAGGTTGCGTTTCCCGATCAACAAGGTGGGATGTGATGGTTAACTCAAAAAATAAATCACTTTTTTATAAAAAAAATGAAACAAATTTGACATTACAGTGGGATGGAACTTAGACGCGACTTTTTATGAAGCTTTTCTCCTGCGAGAACCCATACCTTACTTCCTCAAATACATGCCTTTTCGTAACACTTATTCGCAGCACTGCACATTTCAACCACGACATCTGAAACATATGTTGCCAACTTAAATGCAAATCATTACTATTCGCGACCTATTTATTTGGGGGAACCATTAATGAAATCATTTCGTTTGTCACTAACTGCACTCGCCTGCCTTTCCGTTTTATCGCAAACTGCATCCGCCGAAGCTAACTCGGTATCAGCAAATACTGAAGCCAACGTTGAGCGCATCACGGTTTATGGCAGACAAAACTCAGTGGTGAAAAATTCAGGGCTAGCGACTAAATCCGACATGTCTCTCATGGAAACACCCGCTGCAGTTGTAATTGTTGACCAAGAACTGATCGAAACCCAAGGTACAGATAATCTGCAAGACTTGATCCGTAACATC
Source organism: Shewanella sp. SM29 (assembly GCF_025654245.1). Taxonomy (NCBI): domain Bacteria; kingdom Pseudomonadati; phylum Pseudomonadota; class Gammaproteobacteria; order Alteromonadales; family Shewanellaceae; genus Shewanella; species Shewanella sp. SM29. The sequence continues at coordinate 2,497 of NZ_JAKKRN010000003.1, read as the reverse complement.
AGTGGTGTGACTCAAGCGGGTAATAACTATGGCATCGGTGACAACATAGTCATCCGTGGTTTAGGCGCAAATTACACCTATGACGGTATGTATGGCGGTGCTGGCCTTGGTAACACTTTCAACCCCACGCGCTCTTTAACCAACGTTGAATCCGTAGAAGTATTAAAAGGCCCAGCGACTGGACTCTATGGCATGGGGAGTGCTGGTGGCGTCATCAATTTAATTGAGAAAAAACCGCAATTCGAGTCAAAAAACAAATTTACCGCCGAAGTTGGACAATGGGATACCTACTCCCTTGCTCTGGATAGCACGGGCGGTCTGAGCGATGATGTCGCCTACCGTTTAGTGGCAAAATCCGGCCGCAGTGATGGCTATCGCGATATAGGTACAGACAGAGACGAAATCTATGGCGCCTTAAAATGGGTATTAAGTGATAGCCAAGATGTAATGCTTTCAGGTGCTTACATTAAAGATGCTATCGCCGTTGACTCTATTGGCCACCCGATTCGAATTTACAATGCCGATTCAGTCGGCGGTAAGAGCGCGGGCGAGGTCACGTGGCAAGATCTGGTTAATGATCCCAACGGTAATGGTCTACAACTCACCGATGCACAGCGTCAGCAGTTAGCGGCCTCTTTATCTGGCGCAGACGGCTTAACCCCTTATTCGTTTGGTGATGCAGGGCTGATTTCGCCGATGGCGAAGGACAATGAGGGTGAAGAGTTAAGATTTAAACTGACCCATAATATCTATTTCAGCGACAATTTGTTCCTCAATCAACAATTGCAGTATCGCGACTACACGTCAGGTTTCGCCCGCCAAACTGGTGCCTATAACTATGTCTATTGGAAGCGTAACATCAAGATTAAAAACGTACCTACCGACGTGATTAACGAAGAGCCTAGATCGCCTTTAGTTGAAAACGGCGTACTTTATCCTTTTGCTGCAAGACGTCAGGAATACCGTAAAGTGGATGCCGACGAGACTTCGTGGCAGTACTTTGCCGATTTACGTTATGACTTCCAAATTGGCAATATAGACAATGAATTATTGGTCAATGCCAACTACGAAGACCGTAATATTCGCTTCCAGCAATATTCTATCTTCGATGCCGATCAAATCTATAAAAACAAAGATGGCAAAATCATTTACCAAGGATCTCTGCCTTATATATACGACATCCGCAATCCTAACTGGGGCACAGGTAAATTCGAGGACTATGACCCACTCAAAACCGCTAACTATGACAAAAAAGTCAGTGCTTGGGGCGTAGGTTTACAACATGTCAGTTATCTGCCATACGGCTTTACCACGCGTATTGGTGTTGCCTTTAATGAGATTAAACAAGCCTATGAGCACTTTGGTGTTGATCCACGCTATAGCACTAGCCAATCCCAAGCGACACCAGAAGCCGATACCACAGATAACGGTATGACCTATAACCTAGGGTTAACCTACATGCCGATTGAGGATTTATCATTTTTCATCAACCATTCTAAAGGGCGCACCGCTTACAGTGTACTTGATGCAGTAAAAGATAATGCTACCGACCGAGATGATTCAGAATCAATTAGCAATGATCTAGGTATGCGCTTTAAAGCATTTGAGGATCAATTGCTTGGCTCACTGGTATTCTTTAAAAGCTCGCGTACTAATGTCGCCTATAACAACCCTGATTATACCAATGGCATATTAACCCCTAATATTCCCGTGTATTTTTATGATGGTAGCGAAGATACTCAGGGGGTCGAACTCGATCTCAATGCCCACCTGAATGATCAATGGCGCGTTAACCTTAATGGCATGTACCAAGATGCAAGGGATAAGCAAAACCCGAATGACGTCGCAAATTACGACAGCCGTCAAAAAGGTGTACCTTATGTCACTGCCAGTGCTTGGGTGACCTATGGCGCCGATTGGTTTAGCTTATCAAGCCCAATCGAATTAAGCCTTGGTGCTAAATTTGTCGATGATCGCAGCACGCACTCTAGCTCATTTGGTATTCCAGACGGTTATGTGCCTAGCTATACCGTTGTCGACTCGGCGGTGAGCTACAACGCGGATTCTTGGAAAATCCAGCTGAACATCAATAACCTTTTCAATAAAGACTATTACAGTAAAGCCATGTTCCTCGGAGGTATGCCGGGTGAAGAACGCAACGTCAAACTGCAATACAGCTATAGCTTTTAACACCTAAACATCAGCGTTAAATTTGATGTTGTAAACCAATAAAAAAGAGAGCATTTATGCTTAATGCCGTTCACTTAAGAGTGAACGGCATTTTTCTTTGGTCTAACCGGGAACTTGTTTTTGCTCATTTTAAGAACTCGTGGATATGCCCTTTCCCGTTTACCATCCAGCTTAAATTGCCGTGCATTTCGTTCTATATCCAATACGTCTCTCGGGACATTCCCCGGTGTTTGTGATGACAGTTGTGTCAACTTGAAGATGATATAACTCGCCGCATCCCGAAAACTCAGTTGATTGGGATGGACCG